>DAIEPS010000186.1 GCA_027348305.1 Anaerolineaceae bacterium
ACAAAATTTTCAAGCCTACGTTGGAAACACCGATATCATAAATATCGGGAAAAATAAACGCCACTTTGGTGCGAACCTTGTCCCAATCTTTGACGGTGATGTGGAGCTCGCCACCTACGTAACGCCCGGGTTTTTCTACCTTTAAAAGAATCCGCTCGAGGCGGGTTTGAATTTCGATTGGAGTCAGCATAGGCGGCATTATACTTGATAAAAACTATCAAAAATGCAAGGCGCAAAGGTGATTATTTTTCGACCTGTATAATCGCCTCTATAATTAAGATGTATTTCTGTGTCAAGGAGGCACGTGATGAAAAAGATTTTGTTTCTGGTGTTGGCATTAGTTCTTGCAAGCTGCGCACCGGTTGCGCCAGCTGCCCAACCTACCGCCGCAATTCCCCCCACACCGGTTGTCATGGTTGCAACGGTTTTAGTTCCGGTTGTTCAGACTCAAATTGTGCAGCCCACGGCCGCACCTACTAATCCACCTGCACCAACCAACCCGCCTGCGCCAGCGCCGACCGAAGCGGCTCCTGCTCAAGCACCGACAACCGCTCCCACTACCGGAGCCGCGGCACCGAGTGGTGGCGTAGCCACTGCAACCGCTACATTGCCGTCGAATGCAGGTGGACTTTCGAAAGCTGGAGAAGTTTTGTTCACCAACCTTACCCGTTCAGGCAGTTACTTCAATTTACGTTGTCAGCCGCAGGAACTTACATTCGGTGTTTCAACTTCCAACCTCGCTGTTGTTGAAGTGGACCTCTTCTATCGAATGGAAGACCTGACAACCCAACCAGTTACTATCAGTCCTTGGAAAAACCGAGGTAAGATGACCAGTGATGGTCATGGAAACTATACAATCACTGTTAACACACTTCAAAACCTGAGCCCGGATTTAAGAGCTAGTGCCAAAGCCTGGTTTGATTACCAATATATCGGCATTGCTAAAGATGGTAATTCGGTTGGAAACAGTGGAATAATTTCACAACAGGTTCTATATCTAAAGGACTGCCCGTAAAAGTAAAGCGGAAGTATGAAAAGACAGCCGAGGTTTTACCTCGGCTGTCTTTGTTAATCGATCTTATGGATTGGCTGATTTCTTTGTCAATGCTTCGCGTCCCCATAGCCATATCGCACCTAGACCAAAAAGTGTCACCGCGAAGTTTAGCAATCCACCAAGGAAGCCGGTTGGGATCAGCGGGAAAGAGATCACAGCGATCACGACAATTGTGATGGCAACACCGATCACCATTGGCCAGAATTTGTGCTCAGCTAACGATGAATTGGCGTGGACTAAAATCCATTTTCCAATGGTTGCACCGAAGACGATCTTTGCCACAAAAGAAGTGATCAGCACGAAGCCCACGATGAAAGCGAGCAACGTTAGAATCCCAAGCCAGATGATTGTTCCGCTTAAACTGCCCAAGGTCAAGAGACCAAAGATGATCGCGCCAAAGATCATCACGAACAAAATCAGGAGTAGGGCGAAGAAGAATGCCGCGTAGGCAATAACGCCCCAGCCTAAGCTTGGCCAGGGTCTGTTCTGCAATTTCTCGCTCAACGATTTGAAGAAGATCGGGAACAACCAGAACAGAAGTAGTCCGATCAATATCAGAGGGACCAGCGAGCGAATCAAATTGAGTGTCCAGGTCCCTACTTTTTGAGCGGCTGTTTCCTGCGCGACAGGCCGAGATTGATTAGCAGGTGGAGTGGTACGTGTAACCTTTCCGGCAACCACACCGCCCGGGAAAGCTAAGTCGCTGGTCTGTGTATATTCAAGATTGCCCGATATCTTTGCGGATGGATCAATTGTCAGCCCTGGTGTGACCAGCGGTACTGGCACAGTAGATTGTCCAGTGAACGTGCTGGGAGGCGGTCCCGCCTGACCTTGATTGGCTTCGCCTACTTCTGCTTTTACATTACCCCCGATATTTCCGCCGATTTCAAGAGCTGCAGTTCCAACGGTGACATTGCGATTTACATCGCCTGCCAGCAAGATTTGTCCACCGCCAAAGATAACATCTCGGCTTGTTACGCTTCCTTTGCGGACCTCGAGGCTGTATCCCGCACCAACGATATCCTTGCCGACCTCAGCTTTTTCGCCGAAGAAAATCACTGCTCCCGCGGCACGCACACTGCCTGTGACCGTGCCATTGATGACCACGGTCTGCCCCGCCGCCATTACATCACCATTGACCGTACCGTTGATGGTAATCATCTGTCCGCCCGCAATCACATCGCCATTGACCGTGCCATCCATAACCAGTTCATTTGCGCCGACATAAAGATCATCATTGATGATGTCACCCGCATTAATGATTACTTTATCGCCTGAACGTCCATCGAAGGCGTAAGCGGGAGTGGCAAAGGTCAAGGTTAACAGAATAAGCAGGGTCAATGCACTAAAAAACTTATGGATTTTCGTCATAGCATTCTCCTTGGTGAATAGATCTCGATCGATAGTATTCATCTAAAATCAATCTACGCAAAAAGGATAAACTGGTTGTAAATAAAAAGTGCGGCGCAATGAATTGCGCCGCACTTTTTAGAAATTAGCATGAATTCGGAACCGCTTGGTAATCCCTTCTTTGAGCACATCAACTGCTTTGGTTTTTCCTGCATCGGTTGCGTAATCGAGAGCGGTCTTGCCCTCCGCTGATTTAGCATGTGCGTCTGCTCCATTTAGAAGCAGGTCGCGAATGGAAGCGACATTACCATTCTGGGCTGCGGCATGAAGCGGTGTAAAATCGCCTTGTTGACGCACATTTGGATCGGCTCCATTTTTGAGCAGCAACTTGACGATGCCCGAATATCCACCTGCAGCGGCGGAATGAAGAGGGGTGACTTTTAGTGTATTGGCCGATGGTGAATTTATGCGCGCCCCGGCTTTGATCAGGTATTCTGCGGCCTCCTGGTGTCCAAAGAAACATGCCAAGCCAAGGGGCTGAAAGCCATCATCCGAATAAGCATTTACCAATTCTGGGTCGTGTGCCAGGATGCGGACAATATGAGTCCGCTTGCCGGTCGCGGCTGCCTCGAAAATCGTTAGTGTGACAGTCTTCTCGGCCAGAAGTTCTGCAAGTTCAGGATGTCCGTGATAGGTGGCGAGCAGAATGGGGGAGATGCCGTTTTCTTTTTTGTGGATCAAGTCTGGGGTCCTGCGCAAGAGGCGCTGAACTTCATCCTGATCGCCGTGTTTGATAGCCGAGAAAAATTCAGTGGACATATTTCTATATCATCATTCGCCAATAATTTTAACTAAGACGCGTTTACGCCTACGGCCATCAAACTCACCGTAAAAGATTTGTTCCCATGGACCGAAATCAAGTTGGCCGTTTGTAATTGCCAGCACTACTTCGCGCCCCATGATTTGGCGTTTTATGTGCGCGTCAGCGTTATCTTCTCCAGTGCGGTTGTGAAGATATTGACTGGTTGGCTCATGAGGAGCCAA
>DAIEPS010000187.1 GCA_027348305.1 Anaerolineaceae bacterium
GAAGAAATAGAACCCACCTTCCACCCTGAAACGATGGTAATTCGGCATAGGGTAATTTTATATCCGTTTATGTATTAAGGTGCATCCCAACAAACGGGATGCACCCTACGAGAAAATCAATAAAAAAATACCCCGAAAATCGGAGTACTGACAAGAGGAATAAGCTTAATAGTGGTGAAACCTTGGTTATCATGGTTAGTTTTGGAGATATTGGTTCAGGGTTCGCAATGACAGAAGATCTTGTGCCCCCAACGGGACTCGAACCCGTGTTTTGGCCTTGAGAGGGCCACGTCCTAGGCCGCTAGACAATGGGGGCGTCTTGCGTAGCTTACAGCGTGTACAGCATGTTGGATTTTATCATGAAGGCGGGGGAGCGTCAACGATAGTGCCCTTTAGGGTACGCACTCGGGGCGCCCTCCGGAGGCGGGGCGATCCGACAGTTGCTGCTTGAAATCACCGATTCAATAGTGCTAAACTGATCTAGACAAAACGGAGGGAATTATGGATTTCTTTCTGATCTGGGTTTTTCCTGCGTTGATACTCGGGGGAATGGGATCATTGCTTTTACTCGCCACAACAAGGCATATCAACCGCTGCAGAGAAGTGGCGGGATGGTCAAAAACCAGGGGGACGGTGGACAGCGCATCCGTTGAAGCGCATCGATCCCGAAGGTTCAACCGCACACGGCGCCGGGGTTATAACCGAACTTACTACGAGCCAAAGATCGCGTATTCCTATGTGGTGATGGGTTCAACTTTTCATTCAAGTGCTTATCAGAATTTCAATGGCATTTATCACGATAACTCGGAAGAAAAAGCTGCCGAGATTGTTGCGGCTCATCCCGCCGGCGCAAACGTGATCGTGACTTATGATCCAAATAATCCCTCTGATGCCTATTTACTGCCTGAGACAGATACCTCCCGCCTGGTCGAGCGCCGCATACTTCAAAGCGTGATGATTGTTGTGGCGCTTGTCTGGATTGGCTTGGGGTTTGGCATCAAGATAATGGGGCAGGTCAAGGCTGCAAACGCTCAAAAGCAGATCGAGCAGAGCGCCGGGGTACTGCCCATCACCCCTGACCAGCTTGACCCCGGTTTGAAATCATTGGTCGCTCAATATGGATTAACCTGTTCTGAAGAAGGCTTCAGCGGTAATACCCTCGCCTATAAAGAAAATCGGTGTACGAATGGCGATGTTTCCAATTTGACCGCCATTGAAGTGGACTCCCGCAAGGAGGACGGTCAAAAGGTCGATGTCATTTCCGCGCTGAGCACGCCATCTGACCTGGATGCCACACTGGCCTTTTATGGTCAGGTTGCGGCATTGGCATTAAAAGATGAAGCACTGAGTACGGCTTCAGATTGGATCAAAGCCACGCTGCCCGAGGTGATCAAAACGGGTAATACAGCTTCTACCACCATCGACAACATTCCTTTGAAAATTACCAGTCTGGGAGCGAACATCCGGTTCAGTTTGGGTGAATCACAGTAGTTCTATTCTTTATCAATGGTGGAATTCCTGCATCATGTCCTCTGGGGTGTTTGATTTTTAAGGTCATACAGACTGATCTTTCTAATAACATTTATATGATAATAATGATATTATTTATCTACAAGCAGAATGGATCAGTTCTCCATTCATGGAGTCAGAATGAAAAAGGATTACAGCTCTCTTAAGATAGATCGTTCTGAGATCACCCCAAAATCGCTTTACCTTTCAAGGCGTGATTTCATGCGCGGGGCAGTACTGGCTGGCGGCGCTGCCGCTCTTGTGGCCTGTCTGCCGAAGGAGTCTTCAACCGGCACAACGGCCAGCTCAGTTACGCCAACCGAACCAGCCAACACCTATAAAGACGAATTGGGCGACAGTGCCAACTCTTTCTACCAAATCACTCATTACAATAACTATTATGAGTTCACCACCAACCCCCAGGGTGTGGCAGGGCTTGTTGATAAATTCCCCACCTCCCCGTGGGAAGTACAGGTCTACGGTTTGGTGAACAAACCAAAGACTTTTACCGTTGCCGATATGATCAGCCTGTTCAAACCTGAAGAACGCGTCTACCGTCTGCGCTGTGTGGAAGGCTGGAGCCTGGTCATCCCGTGGATCGGTTTTCCGCTTTCCAAGTTGCTTTACGCGGTCGAACCCACCTCCGCGGCAAAGTTTGTGCGCTTTGAAACCATCACCGATACCCTTGACATGCCCGGACAAAATGACCGCAGTTTTCCATGGCCGTACCAGGAAGGCCTGCGCATGGATGAAGCCATGCACGACCTCACCATCCTGGCCACCGGCTTGTACGGCGGTGGATTACCCACACAAGACGGCGGACCGATCCGCCTGGTGGTGCCGTGGAAGTATGGTTTCAAGTCCGCCAAGGCATTGGTTAAGATCGAACTTGTGGATTCACAGCCCGCCACCATGTGGAACACCATTGCTCCCAATGAATACGGCTTTTACTCCAACGTCAATCCCAACGTGGATCATCCGCGCTGGTCGCAGGCCACCGAACGGCGCATCGGCGAGACCGACCGCCGGCCGACCCTGATGTTCAATGGTTATGAAAACCAGGTGGCCGATCTTTACAAAGGCATGGATCTAAAGGTAAATTTCTAGGATGCATAAGAAATTCGAATGGCTGCGATGGGCGGTTCACATCAGCGCATGGGGAACCCTTGCGGTTTTGATCGCATTAAACTTTCTCAATAATCCCAACGCGATCAATCCCATTCTGACCTTTGAACACCAGACCGGCAAGGCTGCGCTCATATTTCTCATCCTTTCGCTGGCGGGCACTCCCATCGGGTTTATTTTTGAGTGGAAGGATTTTTCCAAACGTAAAAAGGCGCTTGGCGTCTACGGGTTTATGTTCGCTGCGGTTCACTTATTGGTTTTTCTCTGGCTGGATTATGGGTTTCAGTTCAAGTTCATTTGGCAGGTCGTAAAAAACACGGTCTACATCTGGTTTGGCCTGGTCGCCTTTATCATGTTAATGGGGCTGGCCGTCACCTCATTCAAGAAGATTAAAAAGCGTATGAAGAAGAGTTGGAAACCTCTGCATCGTTTGGTGTATGTGATCGCTCCGCTGGTTGTGATCCACTTTTTGTTGATCGTAAAAGCCAACATTTTCACCTTAAAGGGTGCAACACGGGAACCTCTGATCTACGGCGGCATCATTCTGTTTCTGTTATTTGTGCGCATTCCGCCTATCAAACGTGGTTTGATCTCACTGCGTACCGAAATTCAAGACCGCATCCGGCGTACAAATCCTGTATAATTCGTGGCTATGACCCCCAACGAACCCTCCAAACAAGCTGAGCAAGTCAGAGCCATGTTCACGCGCATCGCAGGCCGCTACGACCTGATGAACCGCCTGATGAGTTTTGGCCAGGACGTATCCTGGCGCCGCAAGATGATG
>DAIEPS010000188.1 GCA_027348305.1 Anaerolineaceae bacterium
TGATCATGTTGATGAAGGTGGTCTTGCCGGCGCCGTTGGCGCCGATGACCCCGACGGGTTTGGCGATTTTCTTCAACCCAAGTTTTGGGTCATCTTCGATCACACCCACGGTCTTGACGCCCTGCAAATCGCGCACAACACCGAGAGTTTTCTTCATGTGCTTGGCGACTTTGTCTTCGTAAACACCCAGACCGGTCTCATCCACGGCCATGCGGGCGGCTTTTTCAGCGGTCTCGCGTTTGTAGCATTCCCAGCCTACGGCCAACACCATCTCGTCCACTTTTTCCTGCGGCCAGAATTCGACGACTTTTTGGGCAGCCCGGGCTTTTTCAAGCATTTCTTTTAGGATATCAGTCATTTTGCCTCTCCATTTACATCTTCAGATTTATGCGATTCCAATTGATTGAAACGCTTCTGTTTATTTGGTAACAGCCGCCAGAGATTCCTCGAAGATGCCCAGTGCGTCATTCATTTGGCTCTGCGTGACGATCAAAGGCGGAATCCAGCGGATGGTGTTATCCCAGGTGCCGGCAGTGAGCAGCATCATGTTGCGTTTGGCGCATTCAGCGACCACACCCTTGGCAGTGGGTTTGTCGGGTTTGCCCTTGGCATCGCGGAATTCTGTGCCGACCATCAGCCCCCGGCCGCGCACATCCGCGATCTGCGGATATTTCTCGCGCAGGTGAGACAGACCTGTCATTAATTGTGAGCCGCGAGCCAGCGCATTCTCGAGCATCTTCTCTTCTTTCATCGCACGGATGGTGGCTACACCGGCAGCACAGGCCACTGCGTTGCCGCCATAAGTGCCGCCGTGAGAGCCGGGGACCCATTTTTTCATAAGGTCCATGCGGCTGAAGACGCCTGAAATGGGCATGCCTGAAGCCAGCCCCTTGGCCACGGTCATGATGTCAGTTTCAATGTCGAAATATTGGTGGGCAAACCATTTGCCGGTGCGCCCAAACCCTGATTGAATTTCATCCGCGACCAGAAGAATGCCGTGCCTGGTGCAGATCTCTCGCAAGCCCTTCATGAACGAAAGAGGCGGCACAACGTATCCGCCTTCACCCAGCACGGGTTCGATGAAGATGGCGGCGGTTTCTTGCGGTGCGGTTTGCGAGGCGAGCAAAGTCTCAAGTTCATCCAGGCACCACTGGCTGGTTTTTTCTTCGTCCCAGCCGTATTTCATGGCATAGGGGTAAGGTGCCACGAATACACCCGGCATGAGGGGCTGGTATCCGTTCTTGTAGCTTGTCTTGGAGGTGGTCATGGTCATGGTGGCCACGGTTCGGCCGTGAAAACTGCCCTGAAACACGATCACGTTGGGACGGCCGGTGGCGTGGCGGGCCAGTTTAAGCGCACCTTCCACAGCTTCGGCGCCTGAGTTGCTGAAGAAGAAACCATCAATATGGGGTGGAACGATGGTTCGCAGTTCATCCACAAGTTCAAGCATGGGTTTGTGGGTGACCAGGTTGGCCTGGCCATGCAGCAGTAAACCGGCTTGCTCGCGGATGGCAGCCACTACCTTGGGGTGGCAGTTGCCGGTATTGGTCACGCCGATGCCGCAGGCGAAATCAAGGATCTTGCGGCCGTCTGTGGCGTAGATGTAGCTGCCTTCAGCGTGATCAACAATGATATTTGATTGATGTGTCCAAACAGGAGAAAGATGTTCATAATTTTCTTTGTAATTTATCATTTTGGGTTCCAGTCTTCCGTTTTGTTTGAGTCTTGTTGCAACCTGTCTGCAGTTTATGGGGTTTGCGGTGATGGAGGCTTACAGACGGTGAATTTGCGGAGAGAAGTTTATTGTAATTTCTTTCCTGTCAGAAATTGAGTTCTCCAGCTTTTATTAAGAGAAAACTGGAGAACTCATTATGCTGCTTTTCTTGTGGCAACTAAATTACCACTCTTTGATGCCCCACGGGAATCCGTACTCGCCCATCAGATCCATGAAGGGGATCGGGTCGAACGCTTCAGGTCCGTCCACGCCGGTGCCCTGCCACTTCTTGGTGGCGAGCAGTTCCATGCCGATGACGGCATTGAAACCGGTCTGAGTGACAACGACCTGGCAGTCGAATTTTTTCATGCTTTCTTTGTTGTCGGCAACCTGGTAGAGATAGACTTGTTTCTCTTTGCCGTCCTTCTTGCCTTTGATCCAGGTACCGGCGCAGGTCTGGCCTTCCATCAAATGCCCAAGGTGGGCGGGGTCTGGCAGGCAGGCAGCAACCACATCACGCGGGGCGACTTCCACACCCTTGACCTTGATGGGTTCCTTGTTGTCGAGGCCGAGCATGTGCAGGGTCTTGAGAATGCCGATGAACTCATCACCCAGGCCATATTTGAAGGTGACACGGTTGCATTTGACATAGCGGGGAACCAGCAGCACTTCTTCATGTTCGACGTTGACGCATTCCACAGGGCCGATGCCGCCGGGGAATTCAAAGGTTTCGGGTTCAGAGAAGGGTTCGGTTGTGAACCATTTTTTGCCTTTTTCCCACACAACCGGCGGATTCAGGCACTCTTCGATTGTCGTCCAGATGGAGAAATTGGGGGCGAAATCGTAGCCCTTGACGATCAGGTTGGCGCCATCGCGCACGCCGATCTCATCGATCTCGTCAAAGAGATGCAGTTCAGCGTATTTGGCGAAAATATCAGCCATACCGGGTTCAACACCAAGGCCGAGCAAAGCGAGGATGCCTTTGTCTTTCCATTGTTTGGCACGTTCAAACTGATAATCGCCGAGTTTGATGCCTGTCTTGTGATATGGATCTTTGGCATGAGGTTCAGAGAGGGTCATGGCCATATCCATATAATTGCAGCCGGCTTCGAAAGCAGCGTCAAAAATGGGGATATTGAAGCTGGGGTCGCAGGCGTTCATGATCAGGTCCACGCCGTATTTCTTCGCCATGGCAACGATCATCTCTTTCTTGTTCGCGTCAATAAATTCGCACGGGAATTTTTTGGCATCTTTAAGCTTGGCTTGAACTTCTTGTGTGCGGGCTTTGTTATAGTCTGCCAACACCATCATTTCAAGCCATGGACGTTTTGCGGCCATTACAGCAATTGCCTCACCAACCCCACCTACACCAACCAACAGTACCTTCATGGTCTTCTCCTTTGAATTTATGAATGAATGATTATTCTTCTAATTCGTTTAATACATATGGATCAACATCCGGTATATCTTTCTTGACCCATTTTCTGATCGGGAAATAAAGAAGTGCTCCCACAGCCATGGCGATTAGGCTTAGTCCGATTGCGCCCTGCCAGCCGTAATCGACAACCTGACTGACAATTGCGAGAACGATGATAGAAAGAGGGGCAACAACAATGTAGACCAATCCAACAACGCCACCAGGCACACGATTGCGAGGCAATTCCGGTTTTTTGATGCGTAGTA
>DAIEPS010000189.1 GCA_027348305.1 Anaerolineaceae bacterium
TGTTGATCAGGCCAGTGGCGATGAAACCAGCGACGACCACAGAAATGGTCTCGGGTTTTGCGGGGGCGCCAAATTGGCTGGCAAGTTCAGGTTCGAGGGCAAGGATGATTGAAGAGACTGCAGCGATATAGCTGAAGCTTGAGCCGTAATACAATGGGATGTAGTTGCCCATTGAGATCTTGGCGCCGAGCAAAGCAACGATGGTGCCAAAGCCAGTGACTGCCAAAACGGTGGAAACATCAAAGTGCATGAGTATGGCGCACAACACGGTCGCGGGGAACATGGTGAGAACGTGTTGGAAACCAAGCAAAACCATCTTGCCGAATGGTGGGGTATCCTGTGGTAGGTAGCCCATCACTTTAGGAGTAGTAGTTGCCATAGGTTTTTTTCCTTCCATCCTTTGAATAAGATTTTGGATATGTAAAGATGCAAATTGTGTTACCTGGTTTGAGCATTTACCTTCTTTTTATACTAGGTATCAGCCCTCCCCTCCAGAGCGGCTACGATCCTTTCCCGATAAGCACCTCCTAGATAGGTTAAAAACTTGTGTCCATCTTGATACTTAATGATACATCAAGTTGTCAAGATGGGTTATAGGGAGGATTGCTCCTCCCTTTATAACCTTGTAAAATTACTTGTTCGCTTTGAGTACAAGCGAGATGATCAACAGAATGAGTGCCACTGGGATCACATAGAGCAGCATTCTAATTTCTGTCACTTTAAGTAAACCCTTCCAACCCTTAACAGGTTCGATTTCTGGCTCCACAAATTCGGCTTCCATCTCTTCAATTGTCTTTACTTTTTCGACTTTCTTTTCTAACTCTTCTGACATCGTTCCTCCAAAGTTTTTTGTAATTTTTCACAACCAGATTTGATCATCGATTTGGCGACGCTATCGATCATTCTTTGACCTACGCTTGCCAAGGTTCCACCAATATTTACATCGCCGGAATAATTCAATCTTGTTTGATTGTTGCCAATGTCGGTAAATTTCACCCGACCAACACCTTTGGCAAATCCGGCTTTTCCTTTTCCTTCGATATTCAAAGTGCAGCTCTCAGGTGGGTTAATATCTGTTAAAGATAAAACGCCTTCGAACGCTGCAGATATCGGTCCAATGCGAAGGAAAATTGCTCCTTCGTAATGGGTTTCATCAACCTGCACCATTTTTTGCATTCCAGGTACAGCAGTGGCTAATGCGTTCGGATCGTTGAACATGTCATAGACTGCTTGCTGCGGACCGTTGAACACATATTCGCCTTCTACATTCATTTGGGCCTCCTTTTGAAGAAATGATCTTGCTCGTAATTCAAAGGTGATGTTTTACCTGATTTACCTTTTGGACGCTTTATTTCGGTATTCATAAAGCATGGCCGGGTTGAGGTTAGATTCCGTGATATCCAGGTTGTACTCATACAAAGCATCTTCAACAGCCTGACAGAAAGCCGGGGATGGTGGCAGTGCACCGGCTTCGCCAACACCCTTGATACCAAGCGTGTTGAGAGGGCTGGGATGCACGTTATGACCAATTTCCATCTTTTTGGGCATATCCGTGGCTTGCGGCATCAGATAATCCATGAAGGATGCGGTCATCAACTGACCGTTCTCATCGTAGATCATCTTCTCGTAGAAGGCATTACCAATGCCCATCGAGACGCCACCCTGGATCTGGCCTTCGAGCAGCAGGGGATTAATGACCGTGCCGCAATCGTGTACCAATACGAAGCGTTCGATCTTAACTTTGAATGTTTCAGGGTCCACATCTACGATCATGGCGCAGGCGCCTGAACCTGTGGCACCATGAGGCGGAGCGTAGTACGCGGTGGCTTCGAGGCCAGGTTTGACATCGGCTTCCACTGCGCCGCGCATGGGGTTGGCTTTGCCGGCCAGATCACCCAGTGAGATGAATTTTTCGGGGTGTCCTTTGACACAGGCAGACCCTTCACATAGTTCCACCTGGTCTTCGGGGACTTCAAGGAATTTGCTGGCGGTGGCGAAGATCTTCTCACGCACCAGCACAGCCGCACTGTGAATGGCAGAACCGGCAATGGTAGCGCCGCGGCTGGCGAAGGTGCCTGCTCCCCAGTGGAAGTGGCCCGTATCGCCGGTGATGACCCTGACATCTTCAACTTTTACGTTGAGCTGTTCGGCCACGATTTGAGCGAACACGGTAAAGTGTCCCTGGCCCTGGGTGCTGTAGCCGGTGGAAACGCTGACCTTGCCATTGTTACCCACCGTGACACGCGCACCTTCATATGGGCCAACTGCGGTGCCTTCAGTGAAGGCTACAACACCGATGCCCAGGTGCTTGCCTTCTTTGCGGGCCTTGGGTTGAATTTCTTTGCGGAATTTCTCGTAATCCACCATCTGAAGGCATTTTTCAAGGTTAACCTTGTAGTCGCCGCTATCAAGCACGCCAACCACGAAGTCCTGGCCGATGACGCCGGTATTCAGAGGGAATTCTTCAGATTTGAGCAGATTCTTCAAACGGATCTCTGTAGGATCCATCTTGAGTTCTTTGGCGGCCGCATCCATCATGCGTTCCATGACGAAAACGCCTTCTGAACGACCAGCACCGCGCACCGGGGTGACCACCATTTCATTGGTGAAGACCATGCGGATCTCGGTAGAGAAGTTGGGTACACGATAATTACTGACCGTGTGAGTTTGGGTATTGAGCGGCACGGTCATGCCGTAGGGGTCATAAGCGCCGGTATTGTGATAGAAAACGTCTTTGAAGCCCAGGATGGTGCCATCTTTCTTGAGCGCCATTTCGCAGTAGTGCACCTGGTCGCGTTCTGAAGTTGTGCCGAGGAAATTCTCGCGGCGGTCTTCGATCCATTTGATGGGGCGATTCAATTTCATGGCGATCCAGGGCAGCAGCACGTCATCTGACTGTGAGGTCATGACTTTGGGTCCAAAGCCGCCGCCGATGTAGGGGGTGATCACGCGCACCTGGTTTTCAACCAATCCCATGCGTGAGGCAATGGCGCTGCGCAGGGGCAGGGGAGCCTGCGTGCCTGCCCAGACGGTCATTTCCTGGTTGCGCTCGTCCCAGTTGACCACGAATCCGCGGTTTTCCATGGCGCCGCCGGCCACATGATCGGCCACAAAGCGTTTAGAGATGACCACGTCTGCCTGTTTCTTGGCAGCTTCATAATCTCCTGCTTCCTGTTTAACGAGGGCTGCCATGTTGGAAGGCAGATCATCATGGACGAGCACTGAAGTATCGTTCCAGCCTTTTTCAAGGTCGATCACTGCAGGCAGGGGTTCAGCATCGAAGATGATGTCTTCACAGGCATCCTCTGCGATGTAGCGGCTTTCGGCAATGACGATGGCGATGGGTTCGCCTGAGAATCTTACCTTGCCCTTTG
>DAIEPS010000018.1 GCA_027348305.1 Anaerolineaceae bacterium
TATCTAAATTGTCATTTCGAACCCTGCACAAATATATCCATAAATCACCATATTAAACAAGGGTTCGTCTCTGACTATTAATAATCTCAAGTAAGGGTGAAGCAATCACCAATTCGAAGCTAATATTAGACTGATTCTCGCTTTGGAGAGCTTGGGCCAAATGGGTTACTAGTTGAGTAGTAACAATTTGAATGACTTTATTGAATATCACTATGCTGTGACAGGTGAACACTTCCTTGATGGGGATTCCTCCTTCGGAGGACCTTGTGCTTCACCCTGACTTCAGTAAAAGACGGGTTTAAGGCGGACCCTTGATAATAAATTAGATTTATGAAGTAAATGGGCAGGGTTCGCAATGACAATTTTGGTGGGTTCAGTGATCGAACCGACCTTACAAGCTAGTCGTAGTCATAGGGTGGAGTCGGGTGTCGCGAATTGTTTGTTAAAAATAAACAAAAGGTGCATCCCAAAAGCGGGATGCACCCTACAAGCGGTAATGAAATTGACACAATTATGAAAGGTGCCAGCGTTTAGCGGCGGATTCGACGATCTTGCGGATGATATCCGTGTAGGTGTAGCCTGCTGCGTCCGCGGCGTAGATCAGAGAGGCCTGTTTGGGGTCCGGATACATCAGGGGGATGGGATTCACTTCAAGGATGTAGGGGTTGTGGGCGTTATCCATGCGCATGTCCATGCGGCAGACGTCTTCGAGATTGAGCACCTTTTTAGCGTGCAGGGCGAGGTTCTGGAATTCTTTTGTCTGCAAATAGGTGAGTTGGGCGGGGCAGACACGGTAGACCTCGCTGGCGAAATCCTCTTTTTGAGAGTTGGAATAATAACCGGTCGGCGAGAAGATCTCCACGATGGGCAGGGCTTCGTCGCCCAAAATACCGATGGTAAATTCGCGGCCTTCGATGAATTCTTCAACCAATACCAGAGTATGAAGGTTATCTATGACCCAGGAAACCTGTTTGACCAGTTCGTCATAATTGTTGACGACAGCGGATTCGTTGATGCCGATGGAAGAGCCTTCAAAAGCAGGCTTTACGAACATGGGATAGCGCAGGTTGCTTTCAGGAATATCCTTGGGGTCATCCACGACCATGTAGCGGGCAGTGGGCAGGCCGGCCATGTTGAATTGACTCTTGGCTACATGCTTATTGTGTGAGAGCATCATGCCGAGCACCCCCGCGCACGTATATGGAATGCGCAGCATATCCAGCACAGCGGGCATTTGCGCTTCACGGGAATTTCCATAATGACCTTCTGAGGAATTGAAACAGAGGTCTGGTGCAAAAGCTTTAAGGTCTTCAATTGATTCTATTACGCCGGGGAAATACTTTGCTTCGTGACCGAGGTCAGCCAGAGATTTGAGCGTGGCCTCGACTGTTTTTAGATCATCAAGGTCATCCCAACGCCCGGGAGGATCATCGGGTGAAACAGGTGCATCTTCTTTTACATTTGCCAGCACGGCTATTTTCATCTTAGGGTGTTTCTCCTATTACCAGAAATTAAACGAGTTTGATTATAATTACTATTACATATCCAACAAGAGGTCAATATTTTCGATAAATGCAGTAATTGTGCAGTTTTTCTTTTTATGTACATTTATCGATAATTTGTGACGTCTATTCCCGTGACATTTGACCCGTTGAATGATATAAAAAGAAGTCGAATCATGAAATAACAAAAACTCTGCGAGGAGGAAATCCATGTGGTATGTCTTGATCGCTGTGGGGATTTTAGTGTTTGCGATCCTGGCTATCTCAGCAAAAAGGTTGTTGATCTCCGCTATATGGCTGGCAATTACCAGTGCATTAACGGCCCTCATGCTCTTTTTGCTGGGCGCGCCTCAGATCGCGGTGATTGAGTTAAGCGTAGGCGCTGGACTGGTCACCGTTTTATTTGTCTTTGCCATTAACATCGCTGGCGAAGAAGTGATAGGGCTGCGCTCTGCGCTTCCATTGCCATTGGTGTGGACGAGCATCGTCCTGGCCTGTGGATTGCTTATCTTCTTCATATTCCGCTCACTTGGATTTGTGCAATTCCCGGATGCAACCAATACGATCGCGGCCAGTGTCTTATGGCAAGACCGCTACCTGGATTTTCTGCTGCAAACGGTCTTGATCCTGGCGGGTGTGTTGGGTGTGATCGGCTTGCTTGCCCATTCCAAGGATGAACATAGTGCGGAGGAAAAAGCATGAACCTTCCCATCCCATTCATTGTGCTGCTCGCGGTTATCTCCCTGGCTGGAACAGGATTTTACTGCCTGCTCTTCACCCGCAACCTGATCAAGGTGGTGGTGGCCTTACAGTTGATCGTGAAGGGTGTGGTGCTGGCATTCGTACTGGCCGGACACCTTCAGCAAAACGAAAGCCTGGCTCAAACCATGGCGATCACTGTAATTGTCGCAGATACCATCGTCGCGGTCATCGGCCTTTCGTTGGCGGTGCAGATTCGTCAGCACACCGGCAGCCTGGACCTCAAAGCTCTTTCCAAGTTGAAGAGGTAAACCATGATCTCAATCTTAATTGCATGTTCCATTGGTTTACCCTGGGTCGGTGCACTGCTGGTCTGGCTGATCGGCGATAAACACGAAAAAGTGCAGCATTGGACCTCCATCCTCTTTTCATTAGCCGCAGGCGCAGCCGCAGTCTTGATGCTCTGGAACACCACCGGTGATGCCGGGTTGACCATCAAGATGGGCGGGATCTTCGGTGATTTCACCTTCATCCCTGATGGGCTGGGTGTCTTCCTCGCCGTCATCGCGACCGTGATCGGTTCACTGGCAGTGATCTTCTCCACCAGCTACATGAAAGGTGAGACCCAGATCGGCCGGTATTATGCCTTTGTGCTCTTTTTCATCGGCGCCATGGTGGGGCTGGTGCTTACCAGCAATATCATGCTCATGTTCCTCTTCTGGGAGATCACGGCGCTGTGTTCTTACGCTTTGATCGCCTTCCACAACGACGACCCCAAGGCCGTCCGCGGCGGTATCAAGGCTTTGATCATCACCTCCATCGGTGGTGTCGGCCTGCTGCTCGGCGCCTTGATCTTGTTTGTTTATACCGGTTCATTTGACATCCGATTGTTCATTGCCGATCATTCCGCTGTTCCTGCGGGGATGATGGCTGTGCTGGCTTTCGGTTTCTTGATCGCTGCGGCTGCCAAATCGGCGCAGTTCCCCTTCCAAACCTGGTTGCCCGACGCCATGGAAGCCCCGTCCCCCATCAGCGCCTTGATCCATGCAGCGACGATGGTCAACGCCGGTGTCTATCTGCTGGCAAGGTTCTTCCCGGCTTTCAAGGATGTGCTGTACTGGCGTGAAGCAGTGATGATCGTAGGCATGCTTTCTGCCTTGCTCGCGGCCATCATGGCGCTCACCTCCACGGATCTCAAACGGGTGCTGGCTTATTCAACTGTCAGCCAACTCGGCTACATGGTTTACGCGGTGGGTGCGGGCAGTGTGTTTGCCAGCCAATTCCATCTCTTCAGTCACTCGATCTTTAAAGCATTGCTCTTTTTGGGCGCGGGCGCGGTGATCCACTCGGTGGGCACGCGCGATATGACCAAAATGGGCGGGGTGGGCAAGCACATGCCCTTCGTCAAATGGGTCTTCATCATCGGCGCACTGGCGCTTAGCGGCATCCCCATCTTGAATGGTTTCTGGAGCAAGGAGCTTGTGCTCGAGGCCGGTCTTGCAGGCGGACCAAGCTGGATCTACGCAGTTATGGTGCTGGTGGCCGGTCTGACCGCGCTTTACACCATCCGCTGCGTGTGGATGGTCTTCTTCGGTGAAGCCCGTTCAGATTACCATGCCCACAAGGTGGAACTTGCCATGAAAGTGGCACTGGCTCCCCTGGCGCTGGCAGCCCTGGTTTCATGGCTGGCAGTTGGGCCTTTCTCACAACTACTCGGTGAAGCCACTCTTCCGCAGCATAATATCGAAACCTTGAGCCTGGCGAGTATGTTTCATGAAGTGCTCTCCATACCTACTCTGATCGCCCTGATCGGTATTGCCATTGGAATTGCACTGTGGCTGCTTCGTTCGAAATTGGCAGGCTTTATTGAAGGCCTCAAAAGCCTGCAGTGGGCCGCGGAGCACAGCTTTGGCTTTGAAGCGGTCAACAGTGCCGTGGTGCGCGTCACCAACGGCCTGGCTGAAACCCTGCGCAACACCCAAACAGGTCTCTTGAACTGGAACGTGTTGGGGATTCTGGCTGCCCTGATCATCCTCTTAGCAGCAATCATATTGGGAGCCTGACATGATCGATCAACCTCTTTTTATCAGCTTACTTGCACTGCCATTTCTGGCTGCTCCCTTGATCTATTTGTTCGGCAGACTCTCCGTCCGCAAGGGTAAGCTCCTGGGGATGAAAGTTGCCAAGACACTAACCCTGGCTGTCTTGCTGGCCGAGATCGTGCTGCTGGTTTTGACAGTAAAAGCCGCCATGGGCGGCAGCAGTGTTCAGCAGTTGATCGGTCTTGAACTGATGCGTTTTGACGGCATCGGTTTGATCCTCTCTGCCATCGTGCTCGTTCTGGGTGTATGTGTCACCATTTTCTCCTTCCCATACATGAATAATGAAAAAGGCGAAGAGAAGTTCTACGCCCTCCTGATGATGACCATCGGCTCCATCATCGGCCTGGGTTTCTCTTATGACCTTTTCAATTTATGGATCTGGTTTGAAGCCATGGCCATCAGCACATACTTTTTGGTGGCTTTCTACAACGAACAATCCGCTTCGCTCGAAGCCGGGCTCAAGTACCTGGTGCAGTCCGCTGTTGGTTCGGCGCTGGTTTTGTTCGGCATCGCAGCTATTTTTGCCGCGATGGGCAGCACCAGCCTTGAAGATATCTGGCAATACGGCGCTCAACTCGGAACATTGGGCGTTCTCGGCCTGGTGTTGATGATCGTTGGTTTCGGCGTCAAAGCGGCGCTGGTTCCCATGCACACCTGGCTGCCAGATGCGCATTCACAGGCGCCATCAGGCATCAGCGCCATGCTTTCAGGCGTGGTGATCGAAGCCGGCCTGGTTGCCATGCTGCGTGTCATCAGCATGACCGGAAAATTGGGCGGCAATTGGGGCTACATCCTGATCATCTTTGCCTGTCTCAACATTCTGGTGGGCAACTTGATGGCATTGCGGCAGACAGAGATCAAACGCCTGCTTGCCTATTCCAGCCTCGCGCATGTGGGTTATATGCTGTTCGGTTTTGGCATTGGTTTCGCTTTTGGATCAGGCGCCGGCACCGAAGGTGGTTTCTTTCACATGCTGACCCACGGTTTGATGAAAGGCCTGGCCTTTTTAAGCGTTGGTGCTTTGCTTTACGCTTTGAAACTCGTCAAAGGCGACCATTCCGCTTTGACACTGGAAGACCTGAACGGCGCTTCACGCAAGTATCCGCTGATCGCAGTTTGTTTGAGTGTCGCGGTGCTGGCACTGGGCGGCCTGCCTCCCTTTGCCGGTTTCATGTCGAAATGGATGATCCTGGTGGCTGGTGTGCAGACCAAGAATACCTGGATGCTGATCGCTGTCATCTTCGTGGGATTGAACAGCGTCTTGTCGCTGGGATATTACGCTCCGATCGTCAACCGACTGTTCAAACGCGAAATGTCAGAAGTGGTGACGGCCGGGAAACGCGTGCCCTGGACCATGTCTCTTCCCATTGTGTTCCTGACCCTGGCAGTCATCCTCATCGGCGTCTGGCCCATGCTGACTGACTTCCTGCTCTACAACGGTCAATACTTCCTCTTAGGCTATTTCTTTAATTAGGAGAATCAAAAAGCGATGAGTATCCTTTTATCCCCTCCTCTTGCGTTTTTGATCTATCTTCCGCTGGTGTTCGCCATCTATTTCCTCGGAAAGGGACTTGCCGGCAAGGCATCTCCGTCTGAAGAAAAATCCAGCCTTTATGGTAGTGGTGAAAAAGCGGCAACCTCAATGGCAAGCCCTGGATATAAGCCCTTTTTCATGATCGCATTTTTCTTTGCGATCCTGCACTTGGGCATGTTGGTCATCGGCAGCGGTTCGTTCAATGTCAATATGCTGCCCTACATCATCGGACTGATGCTGGCCCTGATCGCCTTGATCCTGGGTTAACCAAGGAGTTCATTATGGAAAATTTAATGCAAGGCGTAATGGAAAAAGTGAAAACCTGGGCGCGGATCAACAGTCCCTGGGCGATCCACTACAACAGCGGTTCCTGCAACGGCTGTGATATCGAGATTCTGGCCACACTGACCCCGCGCTATGATGTTGAACGGTTTGGCATCAAGCTGCAGGGCAGCCCCCGCCACGCGGATGTGCTGATCTGCACCGGTCCTGTGACCCTGCAGTCGCGCGACCGCCTGGTGCGCATTTACGAACAAATGCCCGAGCCCAAGTTTGTGGTGGCAGTGGGTTCGTGCGGCATCTCCGGCGGCGTCTTTCAAGGATGCTACAACGTGGTGGGCGACATCAGTGAAGTCATCCCGGTGAACGTATATATTCCCGGCTGCCCGCCAAGACCTGAAGCCATTATCCACGGCGTGGTCGAGCTCTTGAAGAGCCTGCAGCCCTAACGATTCGCGAAGAGAGGAAAATATGGAAACCGAAAAAGCCCTGGAACTCGCTGAATCCCTGATGAAGGATTTTGCCATTTCAACCAACCGCCCTGAAGCAAACCGGGTGGATTTCGTGATCGATCGAAAGAACCTCAAACCTGCTGTGGATGCCATTTTGGTGAACAAGCACTGGGGATATCTTTCAGCCATCACCGCCCTGGATAACGCGCTTTGGAAGGTGGATGAAACCACCAAAGAGAAGAGCATAGACCCGAGCGGCGGCAGCCTTGAACTGCTCTACCATTTTTGCCAGGCTGCAGCTGTGGCCACCCTGCGAGTGAGCATCCCCTACAACGATCCCAAAGTGGATTCGATCTGCGGCCTGATCAGCTCCGTGTCATTATATGAACGCGAAGCCGCGGAACTTTACGGCATCGAATTTGTTGGCGCACCCAACACAGACAAACTGCTGCTGCCCGATAACTGGCCGGCGGGTGTGTACCCCATGCGCAAGGCCTTTACCAGTTTAGAAGATTCAGCGAAAGGATAGCAGATATGGAACCCAAAACTGCTCCCGAAAAATTTATTGTCCCCATTGGTCCGCAGCACCCTGCACTGAAAGAACCCGGTCATTTTGAATTCACCGTTGAAGGTGAAGTGGTGACCAATGCCACCGCCCGCCTCGGATTCGTCCATCGCGGCATGGAAAAAGGCGCCGAGAACCGCACCTGGGTTCAAGATCTCTACCTGATGGAACGCGTCTGCGGCATCTGCTCACACGTGCACGCTCTGGCCTTTTCGCTGGGTGTGGAGAAACTGGCCGGTGTGCAGGCTCCTCCTCGCGCACAGGCTATCCGCGAACTGGTCTCTGAACTCGAACGCATCCACAGCCACCTGCTCTGGCTGGGCGTAGCGGCGCATGAAGGCGGTTTCGATACCCTCTTCATGTTCTCATGGCGAGACCGCGAAACTGTGATGGACCTGCTTGAGACCATCAGCGGCAACCGCGTGAATTACTCCGCCAATGTGCTGGGCGGTGTGAAAATTGATATCAACGAAAAACAGGCTGATGCCATCCGCAAAGGCATGGATTTTCTTGAGGAACGCACCCAGCATTATCTCAAAGTAGTAACCGAAGACGAAACCTTCCTCGGACGTACGCGCAACATCGGCGTGATGACCTATGAACAGGCTGATTTCCTGGGCGCAATCGGCCCCACCGGCCGCGCCTCCGGCGTCAAACGTGACGTGCGTGTCGACAGCCCCTACACCGCCTACAGTGACTTCCCGGTGAATTTGGTCACCCATACCCACGGCGACCTTGAAGCGCGCTTTATTGTGCGCATTAAGGAACTTTACGAGAGCTACCGTCTGGTGCGCGAACTGGTGGATAAAATGCCCGCCGGTGAGCTGACCGTCAAGGTGCCGAGAAGGATCCCCGAAGGTGAAGTGATCAGCCGGGTCGAAGCCCCGCGCGGCGAATTATTGTATTTTCTCAAGAGCAACGGTTCAGATAAACCTGAACGGGTAAAAGTGCGCACCCCAAGCCTGTGCAACTGGTCCTCCGTGCTGGTGACGGCTGTCGGACACAACCTGGCCGACATGCCGATGATCCTGGCTGGCATTGACCCCTGCTTCTCATGCAATGACCGCGTCGTAACCGTCAACCGCAAAACGGATTCCACCCAGATGGATTGGGAAGACCTGCGGCAATATGGAATCGAGTATTACAAATGAATATAAACTTTCCTCCAATCGTTGCATTGCTGTTTTTCCCAGGCGGGGCCTTCTTGCTGTTCAGCGGACTGGTCTTTGAGTATATTGACCGCAAACTGGTGGCGCGTTTTCAAAACCGTATCGGTCCGCGCTGGTTTCAACCCCTGGCCGATGTGGTCAAACTGCTGGCCAAGGAAGAGATCATCCCCACCGGTGTGATGAAGGGGCTGTTCGTGGCTCTGCCTGTGGTTGCCCTGACCGCGGCTTTGACCTCCGCGCTGTATGTTCCCCTGTTCGGGTTCAAACCGGTCTTCAGCTTCCAGGGTGACCTGATCGTCACGCTTTATCTTTTGAGCATGATGACACTCTGCATCGGCCTGGCCGGTGCCAACACCGAAGACCGCTTTTCTTTGATCGGCGCCACACGTGCCCTGACCCAGTTGTTCTCCTACGAAGCACCATTCCTGCTGGCGCTGCTTGGACCCGCCATCGCTCTGCGCACCTGGAATATCAGTGAGATCAATGCCGGTGCCGGGAGCGGATTGTGGTTCATCATTGCCCAGCCCATTGGTTTTGTGGTGGCGCTGGTCGGCCTGATGGGTAAACTTGAGCTGCCTCCCTTTGATGCCCCTGAAGCCGAAACCGAGATCGTTGCCGGTGCTTTCACCGAATACAGTGGACGCGGTTTCGCCATCTTCAAAATCGGCCGCGACGTAGAACTGGTGATCGGCCTCACGCTGGTGGCTTCCTTCTACATGGGCGGGTTCGCCACACCCCTCGATTTCTTGTGGAAAACCCTGCTGCTGCTGTTGGTCACTGCGGCACTGCAAAGCCTCTTCGCCAGACTGCGCATTGATCAAACCGTCGGCATGTGGTGGCGCGTGGGTGTGCTCATGGTGCTGTTACAATTGGTGGTGATTATCGTCGGCCAGCAATTGGCACCGGTCATCCAACCAGCACTTCAATCGTTATTCGGAGGTTAACACCATGACCATTGGCTCAATGTTTGGTGATATTTTCAAATCATTCTTCAAGAAACCGATCACGGAGCAATATCCGTTTGTGAAACTGGACGCACCCGAGAACCTGCGCGGAAAATTGGTCTGGGACCCTGAGAAGTGTTCAGGCTGCCAGCTTTGCATCAAGGATTGCCCCTCAAACGCCATTGAATTATTAGTGGTGGATAAGGTCAACAAGAAGTTTGTTATGCGTTACAATATTGACCGCTGCACGTTCTGCGCGCAATGCGTGCAAAGCTGCCGGTTTGGCTGCATTGAGATGTCGGATGAGATGTGGGAACTGGCTTCGATCAAGAAAGAACCGTTTGAAGTCTATTATGGAAAAGACGAAGACATCCAGTTCTTGTTGGAAAATGCAGCTAAGGGAGAAACTGAAGCCCCTTGCTGATGATCCCGCCGGCCGGGTGGCCGTGCTTGGGATAGGTAATGAATTGAACGGTGATGATTCGGCTGGGAATTGGGTAGCCCGCAATTTGAATGGGCGCCTGAAATCCCAGCCGAATTTGCTTGTCATGGATTGCGGTGCCATCCCGGAGAACGCATCAGGTCCGCTGAGAAGGTTTCAACCACAGATGATCCTGTTGGTTGACGCGGCTGATCTGGATGAAGCACCCGGAACCATCAAGTTTGTTGAGCTTGACCAGGTGAGGGGGTTCAGCGCCTCAAGCCATTCACTGCCGTTATCGGTGCTGGCCGGGTTTCTGGTGCAGGAATTTCACTGTGAAGTGGCCTTGTGTTGCATCCAGCCGCAAAGCCTCGAGTTCGAGGCAAAACTTTCGGCACCGGTGAAAAAGGCTGTGAGGTCGCTGGTGGAAGAATTGGCGACTATAATATTATGAACGAATCAATAAAAGGTGCTATCTACTAAAAAAAGAAGTTATATTAAATTCTTGCCTCACCCCGCCCCCTGCGCTTCGCGTGTGGGGGCTTACCCCTCTCCATCCATTGGATGGAGAGGGGCAGGGGAGAGGCCGGAGTAAAAATTTTTTTGCTCAATGGATGAGACAATTGGTCAATTCCAACTTTGCATTATATTATGATGGTATCAAATAATTAATATTGGGTAGGGAATTATTATGACTAAAGAGCACAAATCAAAAGCTTCACAGGAAAAGAACAAGGCCGCACTCTCTTCGGTGTTCGCAGCCGTCGGCCTTACACTGATGAAAATTATTGTCGGCGTGCTGACCGGTTCACTGGGCATTCTCGCCGAAGCCGCTCATTCAGGTCTTGACCTCGTGGCGGCATTAGTCACCTTCTTTGCGGTGCAGATCTCAGGCAAGGCGCCTGATAAGCAACACCATTTCGGGCACGGCAAGGTTGAAAACCTGTCTGCCTTATTTGAAACCCTGCTGCTTCTGGCAACCAGTGTCTGGATCATCTATGAAGCGATCCAACGCCTGTTCTTCAAATCGGTTGAAATGGAGATCAGCATCTGGGCTTTCTTGGTTATGATCGTGTCGATTGTAATTGATGCCACCCGGTCAAGTATGCTGCTCAAAGCAGCCAAAAAGTATAAAAGTCAGGCGCTTGAAGCGGATGCCCTGCATTTCAGCACGGATATCTGGAGTTCCAGCGTAGTCATTTTGGGCTTGATCCTTGTGAAGCTCTCAGAATTATTCCCGAAACTGTCCATTATGGCCAAGGCGGATGCTGTCGCAGCCATGGCTGTGGCTTTGATCGTGGTGTATGTCAGTGTGCAGATGGGCATCAAGACCGTTATGGGGCTGTTGGATTCTGCTCCTGATGGGATCGAAGAAAGGATCAAAGAGATCGTGAATGCGATCCCTGATGTGCAGAACTGTCACGCCGTACGAGTGAGGGAATCTGGTCCGCATCTTTTTGTGGATATTCACGTTGAACTTCCGCCCAGGCTGACAATCAAAACTGCCGACGCCAAAACGGACCTGATCGAATCAAAGATCAAGGAAGAATATCCAGACCTGGATATCACCATCCATGTGGAACCGGCATCGGTATGATCAATACAAGAATCGTTTCAGTCACTTGATGAAACGATTCTTCTTTTTTTGCGTATACCTTATATCAATTGATAATTATTGAAGAGGATTAATATGGATAATAATAATGAAAACCCGGTAGTACCCGAAGTTGTGACCGTTGACCCGGTGCAGCCCGTGGAAAAAGAAAGAAAACACCGCAGCAACAGACTTTTCGTCCCCTTTATTCTCATTCTCGTGGGCGTGATCCTGTTGTTCCAAAATTTGAACTTGGTGAACGTGCATTTGAATTGGTGGGCAGCCTTTATATTCATCCCCGTTTTAGGTTCGATCGCCGCAGGCATCAGTGCTTTCGAGAAGAGCGGAAAATTCGATGCCGCCGTCCGTGGTTCATTGGGCAGTGTGATCGTGGTTGGCACTGTTGCCACCATGCTGCTCTTTGGCGTGGATTGGGGCCACTATTGGCCGTTGATGTTGATCGCCCCAGGGCTTTCAGGGTTGATCAATGGCATTTCGCTGGCTGATGCAGACAACCACCCCAATGCGGCAAAATGGGCTGGCTTGGGGCTGTGGTTCGGGCTGGCAACCGTGATCCTGGGTGTGGGCTTTCTGGCGAAAACCATGCCCATTCCTGTGATCGAGAATATGCTCTTCCACCGCTGGTGGGCAATCCCCATCATCATCCCCGGAGTGGGCGCGTTTATCAATGCACTTGTGATCTGCATCGGCAATGGTTTCAAAGCCAACTGGACGGTGTGGGGTTTCTCGCTCATCGGTGTGGCGTTCACCGCCACCGGTTTGTTCGCCCTCTATAACCTGAACTGGAACCTGTTGGGACCGATCATCCTCATCGCGGGCGGTCTGGTGGTTCTTAGCGGATTACTGACTAGAAAGTAACCTGTATGGAATAACCAAAAGAGCCGGATGTTTGTAGTGCACCCCATTTATTGGACAATAGTTAAGTAGAAATGAAGGACTGAGTTCGGAATTGAATAGGACTCAGTCCTTTTAGTTTAACCTTAATTCTGCGGTTATTGTAGTAATCAATATACTCAGCTAACTCCTTTGTAAATTGTTCCAACGAGGAAAACTTTTGATTATGGTAGAACTCGGATTTAAGGATTCCAAAGAAGTTTTCCATAACACTATTGTCGTAGCAGTTACCCTTTCTGGACATACTTTGCCGAATCCCTTTGTCCTTGAGCATCTTCTGGTAAGCTCGCATCTGGTACTGCCAGCCTTGATCTGAATGCAAGATCAGATGTGTTTGGTCTGGTAGTTTCTGAAAGGCACTTTGAAGCATTCCAGTAACTTGATGAAAATTCGGACTTTTTGAAAGGGTATAGCTGATGATCTCACCGTTGAACAAGTCAAGAATTGGGGAAAGATAAAGTTTCTGCCCCAATAGCTTGAACTCTGTGATGTCAGTGGTCCACTTGGTATTAGGCTTCAAGGCTCTAAAGTCACGATTTAAAAGGTTGCGAGCGATCTTGCCCACTTCACCACGATAGGAGTGATATTTCTTTTTCCTTAACATACAGGTGAGATGAGCCTGTTTCATCAACTTCATGACCAGTTTATGATTGGTGTGAAACCCTCTATACCGCAGCTCTAGTGTGACTCGCCGATAGCCATAACGGCCTTTATTCTCAATACAGATCTTCTGTATTGCATCTCGCTCTGATCCATACTTCTGAGCCTTTTTGAGTTGCTTTGAGTGATAGTAATAACTACTTCTGGGGACTTTCGCTATTATTAGAAGCAGTCCTAAAGAATATTCGCGCCTTAGTTCAGAGATAACAGCTACCCGTTCCCTTTTTCTCGGTTTTCCCTCTCTGCAACCAAGGCGTTCAATTTTTTTAGGTAAGCATTCTCTGCTTCCAGGTATTGAATCCTATCTAATAACTCTTCTTCCCTGGTCTTAGGTGGTTTAGGCTTTGATATTCTAGGCTTCCGACCCTTTTTCTTGTTTTCTAGCCCTTCTTTGCCCTTTTCCAAGTATCGTTGCTCCCATTGCCAAACTGTTGATGATCCACTGATACCTAATTGTATACTCACATCTTGGCAGGATAAATTGTTCTCTTGCATATACTTCAGCACTTGATATTTTCGTTCTGCTGTCCAGTTATATGCATGGCTTTTTATTCCGCTTTTTCCATGTTCTTCTAGCAACCGATACCATAATCTTACTGCTCGTTCACTCATTCCAAATTGTTTAGCTACGCTTGCTATTCTTCCCCCTGCTTGCACTGCTTGTGCTGCAGCCATCCGTTCTTCTAACTTATATTTCGTCATTAAAACTGCACCCCTTTCTGTTGGTGGTGTCCAACTTTTGGGGTGCAGTTCAATGATTCGGGACTTTTATTTTTTAGATTATTATGGTGTGGCAGTTACGCTTGGTGTCGGCAGCCCCGGTGTTTGGTTGGCTGGTGTGCTTGTAGCCCTCACCGTTGGTGTCGGAGTAACGATATTGGCGCGGACAGTGATGGTATCTCCAACATTGATCGCATTTTCATCTGCAATTTTGTTTTGCAGTTTGATATCCGCAACCGTGCTGTTGAAGTAAGCTGCAATCGTCGCCAGTGTATCACCAGATTGAATGATATAGGTGTATTTTGTACCTCGGGTTACATCATCAGGAACGCGGGTAGGTGTGGGCATTTTCTGTCCAGGGGCCGGGATCCAGATGGTATCTCCAGGATTAATGGGGCAAGTATTTGCTGGGTTTGTAAACAGATTGATCTGCTGCATGTAAAGCAGGTCCGCATTATGAGTTCTGGCGATGTCATAACAATTATCGCCTTCTTGTACAACATATTGATATGGTGCAGCCGGTGTTGCTGTTTGTTCAGGTGTTGGGGTCAATGTCTCGGTGGGCGTCATGGACGGCGTGGGTGAAGGTTGTGTCGCCGTTGGCGTGGAGGTTACCGTTGCTGTTGGCGTTTTGGTTGAGAATAATCCCGCGAAGGGCTTTTTCTGTCCGCCTAAGACAGCAATTATGATAATAATGCCAAGAATGACAAGAACCCCAGCCAATCCGCCTAAGAAATAAGGCATCATTTTTTGTCGATTTTCGAATTTCTTGATCACATTTTGTGGAGAGTCTTTTCCGCTCATATTTGATCCTATAGTATTGTCTGTATAGAGTAACCTATCAAGTATTTTTCAAAAAAATTTAGGATTACGAAAAGTCGAGTATCTACCCGCTTCACTCAAAAACATCATACCACAAAAAAACCACCTGTTTTTCCATTATTTATGCGCATGTTATAATAATCCAAATTATTTATTCGGCACTTTTCTTTGGAGGCTGCTCAATGGAAATCATCTCAAATCAATTCAAGCATTGTGATGTGGTCAAAGTGGTTGGCAGATTGGATAGTTCCACTGCCCCCTTACTGATCGACCAATTGAACAAGATCACGGATGAGAACCGCTTTAAAATCGTAATGGATTTCAGCGAACTGACCTTCATTTCAAGCGCAGGTCTGCGTGTATTAATTTCCACGTTGAAGAACTGCAAACGCTATAACCGCGGAGAATTGGTATTGGCTTCTCTGGCTCCCAATATTTTATCGGTTTTTGACCTGGCCGGTTTCACTGCCATCTTTAAAATATTCCCAGATGTTCTCGCCGCCGTGGGGGCATTCTAATCTTTTTTCGATGCCAACCAAAATTTTTCCCGGTGTCTATGCTAGCCTGGCTGAAATCGCTGATTTCGTCAGAGATGCCGTTGAAGATATCGGGTTCAATCCTGCAGATCTTTTTTCACTAGAAACAGCCGTTGACGAGGCTGTTTCTAATATTATTGAGCATGCTTATGAGGGGGAAGGCAAAGGTGATATAACCTGCACCGTTTTGCTGCAATTTGAGGCCATTCAAGTCATCCTTGAAGACCATGGGAAGTCCTTTGATCCATCTTGTGTGCCCATCCCCGATATCTCAGCCGACCTGGATGATCGTCTGGATCATGGCCTGGGCGTTTACATGATGTGCCAATTGTTGGATGATATCCATTTTGAATTCCTGGATGGCACCAATCGTCTGACAATGCTCAAGAAGAAAACACCTGAACCTTTATCCATTTCAACGCTTGAGCCCCTTCAACTCTGGAAGCATTTTTTACTCCTTGGCGAAGAGCTTCTCAAACAGCCCAACGCGCTCGTCCTAAGCAAAATATTCAGCCAGACGGTTGAAAAAGAATTGGCGTGCACAGCTCAACTCTGGTTGGCAAAACCTTATTACCCCCTGCCAGGTGAACCGGATGTTGAAACGCTGCCGAATGATAAGGCCCCGCAGATAGTTCAACGATCCTGCTCTGAAAACAAGATCATTGCCGCTTCAGAAGACTGTGAATTGGCGTTGCCGATCATCACACAAACCAGCATGCTCGGCGTTCTGTATGCAAATCGTCCTGCCGATCATCCTTTCAGCAGTCAAGAAAAAGAGATCCTCGAAGCCCTGGTTGCCACAGTCGCCGCATCCATGCAGGTCAACCGCCAGGTGGCGTTAAAGAATTGGCGTTATGACCAGATCTCTCTGGTAAGGTCGGTAAGTTCGCAAATTGCCAATGTTCTCGATCTGGATGAATTATCAAAACGAGTCACAAATCTTATTCAATGTTCGTTCCATTACTATCATGTTGCGCTTTATACGGTTGAAGAAGGTTCAGATACGCTCAGATTCCGTGCCAGCTCATTAAATTGTGCTCCAAACTCGGAACTTCCTCTTTATACGATAAAAATCGGCGAGGGTCTGATAGGTACTGTTGCCTCAACCGGAAAAGAGATCATAGCGAAAGATGTGACCCTGGAACCCCGATTCAGAGAACTGGCAGACCTTCCCGATACCAGATCCGAGGCGGTTTTACCGCTGCTGGTTGAAAATCGAATTTTGGGGGTATTGGATGTTCAAAGCGATGTCATCGGCGCATTTCACGAGACAGATTTGCTGGTGGTGCGCACCCTGGCGGACAATATTGCCCTGGCAGCTGAAGGCGCCCGCATCTACGAAAAATTAGAAGAACGCGCCAAACAAATGTCCGCCGTGGCGGAGATCAATTATGCACTCTCATCAATTCTTGATCTTGAACAATTGCTCAAGGAAATTGTCAATGTCATTCACGACCGCTTTTCCATTCCCCTGGTTCACATTTATACGGTCCATTCAGGCCGGCAAAAAGTAATTTTCCAGGCTGGCAGCGGAAAACGCGCCCAAAACCTGAAGATCAACTCGTTTGCCTTTGACCTGGATTCGCCTTTGGGAATGATCCCCAATGTGGCGCGTACTGGAAGATCCATGCTTGCCAACGATGTTTCAAAAGAACCCCTCTTTCGACCAACCCGGAATTCTCCAAATGAAACCAAAGCAGAAATGACCATTACTCTTAAATTTGGAGATAACGTTTTGGGTGTATTAGACCTACAATCCAATCAAAAAAACGTTTTCAATGAAGGTCAGCTTGACCTGTTTGAAGGTCTGGCATCTGGTATCGCACTTTCAATTCGTAACGCAACACTTTTCCGCACAGAAAAATGGCGGCGTAATGTTGCAGAAACCTTCAAAGATGTAGC
>DAIEPS010000190.1 GCA_027348305.1 Anaerolineaceae bacterium
TGCTGTGCTTCTTGATCTGATGCCAGCGGAAAACTTTTTCATTGCCCTTTATGATGATGAAACCGACACGGTCAGCTTTCCGTATTTTGTGGACCAATATGATCCAACTCCGCTGCCTCGCAAAGCAGGTAGCGGGCTAACCGAACATATCATTCGAACCGGAAAGCCTATTTTGGCTAACCCTGAATCCTTTAACAGGTTGGAAAACAGAGGCGAAGCTGTCAACATAGGCACTCCCTCCGTGGATTGGATCGGGATCCCCCTGCTAATTGAGAACCATACCATTGGGGTGATGGCCGTACAATCCTATTCGGATGAGATCCGCTTCAAGAAACGCGATGAGCAGATGCTTACGTTTGTATCCGCCCAGGTCGCCATCGCCATTGAACGCAAGCGGGCTGAACAGGCTTTAAGCACCAGCACCAAACGCAATGAACTGCTCATCCAGGCTTCCACGGATTGTATTTTCCTCGAATCGCTGTCTGGTGAAATTTTGGAATGCAACGCTGTGGCTGAAGACGTGTATGGTTATACGCGTGAAGAACTACTCACCATGAATGTTGCTGATCTGGCCACGCGCGAATTCACCGCTGACAAGCCCGATTACGTGACCTGGCAGATCGAACAGGGCGGCCATTTCACCAACATACCCAATGTCAAAAAAGACGGCATCATCTTCCCCGTGGAGATCAGCACCAAGATCACCAATATCGAGGGCACCCGGTTCGCGGTTGCTTATGTCAGGGATATTACCGAGCGAAAGAAGACTGAGAACGCCATCCTTGAAAGTGAAGCCAAGTTTAAGGCATTAGCCCAAACAGCCGCTGCCGGTATCTTCATCAATCGCGATGATCAATTCCTTTATGTCAACCCGATGTGGTGCGAGATCACAGGCATGACCGAACCAGAATTGCTGAATACCAGCCTTTGGAGCGTCATCAACCACGGCGACGGCGGAGAGGTGAGACAGAAGTATACCGACCTTCTGCGTACCGAATCCGGCATGATCCGCTTTGAGACCTCATTCAACTCCCGAACGGGTGAACAAATATGGTTGGATATCACCGCCGGATTCATCGATTATCAGGGCGAAAAAGCCACCATCGGCACAGCCATTGACATCACCTTCAGAAAACAAAGGGAAAACGACCTTGAAGTGGTCCAAAAAATGGGAAAAGCTCTACGAACTGACCTTACCAGAGAAATGGTGCGCACAACCATCCTATCAGAACTAATGGATTTACTCAGTATTGATGGTGCAATCATTTCTACGGTTGAAGACTACGAAGGTCTGCCCTACCTGGTTCGAGCTAGCGGCTGTTGGGAAAGCATCGATAACCGCACCTTAAAGGCAAATGAAGGTTTGAGTGGATTTATCATCAGTTCTTCCAAACCTTATGCCAATTTTGATGCATCCCATGACCCCTACTTTGCGTTTCCTGAACTCGTAACAGATTTGATCACTCTGGCAGGGGTACCGCTAGTCGCCAAGGGTGAAACCATCGGTTCTATCATTATAGGTGCCAGCCGTTTAATGAGTGAAAATGAATTGGTCTTGCTTAAAACCTTGGGTGACCTTTCGGCAAGCGCCATTCATCGCTCTGATCTTTATGAACAGACCAGCGTTCAGGCCACCGAACTTAAACGCGCCTATGATGCCACGCTGGAAGGCTGGGCTCACGCACTTGAACTGCGCGACAAGGAAACCCAGGGTCATTCATTACGCATCGCGAACATGACCGTCGAACTGGCCACTCGCATGGGCATTGATGAACAAGACCTGGATAACATCCGCCGCGGTGCATTGCTGCACGACATCGGCAAAATGGGCGTACCCGACACCATTTTGCTTAAGCCGGGCAAACTGACCGAGGACGAATGGTCCATCATGCAGAAACATCCGACCTACGCCTATGAGATGCTCTCGGAATTACCCTACTTCAAAGACGTGCTGGATATTCCCTACTGCCATCACGAGTGGTATGACGGCACCGGCTATCCGCGCGGTTTGAAGGGAGAAAAGATCCCCTTGTCTGCGCGCATCTTTGCCATCGTGGATGCCTGGGACGCGCTCGTTTCAGACCGCCCCTACCGCAAGGCCTGGATGAAGGAAAACGCGCTCAAACACCTTGTCGATCAGGCCGGCACCCATTTCGATGAAGAAGTGGTCAGATGCTTCGTACAGATGATGGATGATAACGCTTCATAATGAGTTGTCACACTTGCAAAGGCAGAAATATAATCCCGATGCCTTTCGGGAGTTCCAGTGTCGCGAACCCTGCCTTTCAAACAATGTCATTGCGAACCCTGCACCAGTGACTACTAAAGGCGTTATTTTAATCATAGGCTCACCTCTGATAAACAATAACTAATGTCAGGGTGAAGCAATCCCCAATTAGAATCTAATGATTAACTTTTTCTACCTGTAAACATGTTTCCGAACGTCTGGGTAACCCCTTTTAACCTACGATGTTTATGAATCATCATGAAAACCTCACAATTGATTCTATTAAAAGATCGGGTAAATTGATTCTTATTCAAAACACCACTTTGTAACGATTTAACTGTTCCTCGAAGGGGATTGCTTCACCCTGACACAAGTAAATGGTGTGTTAGAGGCGAACTTTTGTTTTCATTTTTGGTTTATGAAGTTACTGTTACAGGGTTCGCAATGACATTATCACTAGCCCAAAAAAAAACACCCTTGCGGGTGTCTTTTCTGATCACTGACTTGATTATTGTTCTTCGATCTCGATCGAGTTGATCTTGACCGCTTCAGCCGAACGGTTGGATGGGTCGCGTGCTGGAATGGACATCAAAACATCCAGTCCTTTGACAACCTGCCCGAAAACGGAGTGCTTGTTATCCAGCCAGGGGGTGGCCACATGCGTGATGAAGAATTGAGAGCCGTTCGTGTTCGGTCCGGCATTCGCCATGGAAAGCACACCGGGGCCGCTGTGACGCAGGCTGGAGTGGAATTCATCATTGAATTTGTATCCTGGGCCGCCCATACCGGTTCCGGTGGGGTCGCCACCCTGGGCCATAAAATCATCGATCACCCGGTGAAAAATGGTGTCGTTGTAAAAACCCTCGCGGGCAAGAAAGACGAAATTATTGACTGTCTTGGGAACTTTGGCAGTATATAAACTGCAAACAATATCCCCTTTATCAGTTTTAAAGGTGGCTGTGTAGTTCTTGTGAGTATCGATCACCATATCGGGTGCTTTAGCGTATTGTTTTGCGGTCATATAAACATCCTTTCCTGAACTCAAATGAATCCTTATTGTATCATAATGGGTGTCTTTACCGGTTCCTGCCTTTGCCCCTTACACTTTG
>DAIEPS010000191.1 GCA_027348305.1 Anaerolineaceae bacterium
ATCAGAAAATGGAGTGACCGCTCGAGAGAAAGCACGGCAATGGCTGGTCTCTTGTATTGGTACGGGTGAACCACATTTAGCTGCCCTGGGTCTTGAAAAGGAAGCTCCCGAATTAATCCAAAAATATGGACCGGAAAAAGCGGCAAGTCAGATTCCAGAAGCCTGGTTGGATGAGTTGACCGCATCTGGAACACCTCAACAGGCTGCCAACGCCGTCCAACGATTGTGGGATGCCGGAGCAGATTCCGTTGTTTTACAACCCCTCACCGCAGATCTTTCCAATTTGGATGAGATCAACCGTATGTTATTGCCTTTGTTAAAAAAGAGGTAACCCGCATTTCATTCTAGCCTGATAGCTTGTCGTTTTTAAAACCGTGTATTATTAATGTTATGCAAACCTTGCCCCTGCACTTTTACGACGACCCGATCGAAGTTATTTTCAAGGTACCTCCCACGTATGAGAAGAGCCCGGATTGCCCGCAGGGGTTCACCTGGCGGGGAGAGAATTATCTCATCGTGGAAACACTCGAAGAATGGGTGGATTTTGAGCGCCGCGGCAAGAACGCGCGCAACATGAAACCCGCACACGCCGCCACCGCCCGCATCCGCGGATCGTGGGGGGTTGGCCGCTATTATTTCATAGTGAAAACAAACACAAACCAGTTTTTCGAGCTATATTATGACCGCGCACCAGAAGACTGTGACGACCGCAAAGGAAACTGGTTCCTCAAAGGGGAAAGAAAATCCGCGACCGCAGAAGAATAAACCAACTTGATAAATATAATTAATAAATTATTCAATTATCTTTAATTATATTAAATTATATATTGACTTTTTTTATTTTCGTGATATTATTATTTCGGAAAGCTTGATATCAGTCAGGTTTTTTGAAATGAGGAATATCATGTTTCAAAATATCTACGAATTGGATTATCGAAAAGAACAGTTTCAGCCTTCCACACCCGGCTTGCCTGCGGAATTCAAACATGTTTCATTGAAAATCCCTTATACTTCTCAAAAGCGCTTAGCAAGACTGCTCTTGGCGCTGGCAGATCAACTGATCAAAACCGGAAATGCAATTAAAAATTCGCAGGTAAAATTAAGCAAGCAAGAAACCTATTAATAGAAAAACGAGGCACGCATGGTAAACAAAACTCTGAGCAAATGTCCGGTATGTGATGAAGACCTGGTGGTCACCCGCCTTTACTGTGTCAACTGCAACACCACCATTGAAGGTCATTTTACTGCCGAGCACACACCCTTTGGACACCTCAGCGCTGAACAAATGCAATTTTTGCTCACCTTCGTCAAGTGCGAAGGCAAGCTTAACCGCATGGAAGATGAAATGAAACTCTCCTACCCCACCCTGCGCAGCCGCCTGGTTGAGATCGTCCGCGCGCTTGGGTATGAACCCGGCAAGGAAGAAGCCCCTGCACAGCTTTCGGCTGAAGAACGACGGGCGATCCTCGAAGACCTCGATCAAGGCACAATCACCTGGGATGAAGCCCAGGCCAGGTTAAGAGGCGAAAAGTTTGTCAACTCAAAAACGGCGCTTGAGCAGTTGGAGCAATAATGGCTACCAGTGAAGAGCGGCTTAAAGTTCTCAAGATGGTTCAGGAAGGCAAGATCACCCCTGAAATGGCGGGCGAATTGCTCAAGGCATTGGATGCCAGCGCGAAAAAACCCGTTCAGGAAGAGGCTTCCAATACGGTATTCCCGGGCAGGGATGGCGGAAAGTTTTTCAGGGTGCGCATTACCGACACGGATTCAGGCCGCACCAGGGTGAACGTGCGCCTGCCGCTGGGCATGGTCAACGCCGGTGTACGCATGGGCATGCGCTTCTCACCCGAAGTTGAAGGGCTGGACGCAGCCAAACTGGCAGAAGCCCTCGCCAGGGGCGAGACAGGCCAGATCATGGATATCTACGATGATGAAGACGGTGAACACGTAGAAGTCTACATCGAATAAACTCCCAATAAAGCAAATAAATGAAATCGAAAAAACACTGGCCTGCGCCACGTGTATTGTTAGATATTGCCAAGTGAGGACAAATGGAAAACACAACGTATGAAATTGGGCAAAATTGGATGAAGAAGTTCCTGCCAATTTGGTCCGCACAACTCTTCTCTCTTTTAGGCAGCGGCTTGGTGCAGTTTGCCCTCATCTGGTGGATCACCCAGCAAACCGGTTCGGCCGCCTACCTGGCCATGGCCACCCTGGTGGCGGTGCTGCCCGAGGTGCTGCTTTCGCCTTTCGCCGGCGCCCTGGTAGACCGGCTCAACCGCCGTTACGTGATGATCGCGGCGGACGCGCTGATCGCCTTTTTTACCTTAAGCCTTGCGGTTCTCTTCGCTTTTGATCTTGTGCAGGTCTGGCATGTTTTTGTGGTCATGTTCCTGCGCGCGCTGGGCAGCGTGTTCCACTGGCCGGCCATGCAAGCCTCAACCTCGCTGATGGTGCCTGAAAAACACCTGGCAAGAGTGGCCGGCATCAACCAGGCGCTGCGCGGCAGCCTCAACATCGTCGCCCCTCCGCTTGGCGCACTGTTGATGTCCGTGCTGAAGTTCTACCAGGTCATATCTGTGGACGTGATCACGGCCATCATCGCCATCACACCGCTGCTCTTCATCCGCATTCCACAGCCCGTCCGCGCGGATGCAGGGGTGGTGCTCACCCCCAAGGTGCTGCTGCGGGATGTGGCTGAAGGGTTTCGCTACATGAAGAACTGGAAAGGCCTGCTCTACCTGACCTTTTTGGCAGCCATGTTGAACTTCTTGCTGGCGCCAGCCGGCACCCTCTCACCCTTAATGGTGACCCAGCATTTCAAAGCCGGTGTTTGGGAATTGAGCATGATCGAATCCAGCATGGGCATCGGCGTGGTGATCGGCGGGCTGGTACTGGGCGTTTGGGGTGGATTTAAAAGCAAAATCGTGACCAGCCTGACAGGCGTGGTGGGGCTCGGCCTGGGGGTGCTGGTCTTCGGCCTGGCTCCGGCCAATGCCTTTTGGATGGGAATTGTTGGCATGGTGCTGCTGGGATTTATGAACCCGATCGCCAACGGTCCGCTTCAGGCGATCATGCAAAGCAAGGTGGCGCCGGAGATGCAGGGCCGCGTGATGGGCACCACCGGTGCATTGTGTTCCGCGATGATGCCGCTTTCCATGGTGGTCGTGGCACCCGTGGCTGAGTTTTTAGGCCTGCGCGTATGGTATTGGGTGGGCGGCGGCCTGACCGTTCTGATCGGCCTGG
>DAIEPS010000192.1 GCA_027348305.1 Anaerolineaceae bacterium
ATGTGGTTGCTGGTGGGCATGGGGCTTAACTTGATCAGAAATATCATCCGTGCTGTAATGCTGCTGAATCGTTCAAGAGCAAACGAATAAACCTTCTTCACAACCTCACTTTGATATGATATTATTAGAATATATATTCTAATAATATCATATTGAGAATTTAAAGATCATGGATAATTCCACCACCTATAAAGAGATCCACTGCGAAAGCGCGCTGAACGGCTTAAAACGCAAGGTACCCTTCGGTTGGGATCTCAACATCTACCGCGGATGCACCCACGCCTGCCGCTACTGCTATGCCATCTATTCCCATGCCTATCTCAATTCAGACGGCTTCTACGACGACATCCACGTGAAAACCAATATCGTGGAAAAGTTGGAGCAGGAGTTGAGTTCACCCAAGTGGAAGCACGAGGTCGTCAACATCGGCGGGGTGACCGACAGTTACCAAAAAGCGGAAGAAACGTATCAGTTCATGCCTGAGATCTTAAAACTGCTGATCAAATACAAAACTCCGGCCATCATCTCCACCAAGTCGACCCTGATACTGCGTGATTACGACCTGATCAACGAACTCTCGCAGATCACTTACATCAATGTCGCGGCCACCATCACCACCATGGATGAAGACGTGCGCAAGAAGATCGAACCAGGCGGCTCCCCTTCCGCGGATCGTTTTGCCATGCTCAAGCAGTTCCGCCAGACCAATGCTTCAATCGGGCTGCATGTCATGCCCATCATCCCCTACCTGACGGACAACCGCGAGAACATTGAAGCGCTGTGCGTCAACGCCAGGGATTGCGGCGCTCACTACATGCTGCCGGGGGTGCTCTATTTGCGCGGAGACACCCGCAAGGTGTTCTTTGATTTCATTCAACGCGATTACCCGCAGCTTTACCCCCAACTACAGGCGCTCTACAAGACCGGCGGCGCGGATAAAGCGTACAAAGATCAACTCTACCTGATGGTTAATGAATTACGCGGCCGATTCGGCATTTCCTCCAGCTACTCCAAACCGATGAAAGAGAAGATGCTCAAATAAGGTCACTAACCCTATTCTTCATGGGTGACAGCCCACCCATATCCTTTGACCTTCCATTTATCTTCTTCTTTATTCAGCACAAATGCCCAACCGCCATCCTCTTGAAATGGCGCTCCTCCCTGTATCCCAGACCAATGTGTGGCGATGGAGACAAAAGCTATATTGTCTTCAATACGAAGATCATGAACCTCGCCAAAAGTATGCTCCAACTTGATCGGTTTGGTATGCCATGATTTGATCACCCTGGACCAACGTTCCACTGCATCTTCACCCTCAAATATGTGAGGATGAAAATTCTCAATGATGACCACATCCTTTTTTGCAAAGGCAGAAAGTAATTTATCATCACCGGTTTCCAAAAAGCGGGCGACCTTTTCGATCGGCTCAAGCAATTCAGGCTCCAAGTGTTTGCTCATTAAAACTCCTTTAGAAAATACATGCATCATCCAGCCAACGGATGATCAATCAGCGTCTTTGACCACAGCCGTCAGGTTCATGGTCAACATCACCCCCGGCTTGGGAAGTTCGTTGACCCCGATCACTGTCCGCGCAGGGCGGTGATCGCCCATTTTTTCAATATAAGCGCGATTCATGTTCTCGAAATCCTGCATATCCTTAAGAAAGACGTTGATATGGATAACGTGCCCCAAATCGGATCCAACGGATTCCAGCATGATCATGAACGAGTCGAGGATCTGCCTGGTTTGTGAGTAGGCATCGGGGCCGGCCAGTTCTCCGGTTGCCGGGTTAACGCCGGCCGTGCCGCCAATGGTGATGAACTCACCCACTTTGGCAATATGGTTATACGGGCCGATCGGTCGAGGGGTATTGGCTGGCGTCGAAGTTTCTACTCTTGGTGACATCGTCTCTCCAATTTTTCTCAATATCCATAGCAAAGTCAGTGGGGAAATTAATCCCTACCTGCTGGTGAATGACATAGATCCAACACAACCTGTTTCATGACTGGATTAATCGTGTAATGCTCATCCAAATAAGACAATATTGACATTGCAGATTCTCGATTTTTCTCATACCCTTGCATCATATCAGGCAGGACTTTTGAAGACATTGGGCACCTTTGCTCGAACCGCCGCTCAATATTAAACTCATCCCTTGACACAGGTGTCACAGATTCTGTTTCTTCCATGAGTTCCAAGACCCGGTCAACCGCGTATCCCTGGATAAACCTCGCCGCTGACAGCTTTTCTCCGCGCCGGTCTCGGCACAACCCCACGTACAAATTCGTCAGAGCTTCGCCGATCAACCACTCAGCGGAGTGGGCCGGATGATCTTCAATGGGCTTCTGCGGGCTCGAGATAGAATCCGAAACGCCGTCTGCTTTCCAGATGATGCGTCCAGGGGTGAAAACAGCACTTTGCAATTCGAATTCGTCAAAAACTGCAAACTCACAAAACACACCATCTTTGAACATGAGCTTGTAACCATCTTGTGTGTTCATGAAATAATATCCAACAGGTGAAACATCCTTCAACCAGCTCAGGTCATCGAGATAATTACGTTTGCATCCTGACTTTACAATGACAAAAAAATCAAGGTCAGAATATTGATCCAAACGATCACGTTGAATGCCAACCGAACCCAAAGCGATCAAAGCCAGGGCGGAACTTCTTTTGGCAAGCGCTTCTCCGATATCATTGAGACGCCCTATAAGCAGCTCAGTTCTATTCATGCTCTCTCCAAATTATTCTGACCCTTGGTCAATTACTGACAGGCTGTCTCACTGCTTGATCACACACAACGCCTGACGGATCTCACCCAGGTGATAGGCGCTATGCGCAATGATCGCCATGGCCGTACCAAGCGCGTCTTCATTCGGCCACTCCTGCACGGACTCAATGTACTTGCGCATGTTCTGATAGTTCGTGCGCAGTTCTGCCTGGATGGACTTCCATTCTTCGGGTGTCACCTTGCTCACTGTCCGCCAGACTTCGCCCCAATCGGCTGGCGGCGATTTCGGGTCGCGCATGAACCGCTCAAGCACCTCAAGATAGAATGCCACATGCTTTACCTGCGCCGCCAGCGTGGCGCACTTTCCCCCAACCGGGATGGATGCTTCGTCCGCGCTGATGCCGGCCAACGTTTCAAACATGGATGTGTTCTTGTCCAGGTAAATGCCCTGAACGTTCTCGAAGGATTCTTCCAAAAGCATGAACACTGCTTTGGTGAAATGTTCAGATTGTATGGTG
>DAIEPS010000193.1 GCA_027348305.1 Anaerolineaceae bacterium
GGCGCACCTGATGACGCTGTGATCATTGATACTACTGATGTGGTTTCAACCTACCAGGAGGCACTGCGCCTGCGCAATTACATTGATGCTCACCCTGAGACCATTTCCACGATCATGATCGTCACGGACCCCTATCATACGCGCAGGGCAAAATGGGCTTATAAAACAGTTTTTGGAGACCAACTCAAGGTGCGGATGGTGCCCGTCCCGTTCGAACAAACCAACCTGTCAAAAACCTGGTGGAAAGACGCCAATTCACGCAAGATGGTGTGGAATGAATACGTCAAACTGGTCTTTTACGTAATCCGTTATGAGTTATCAACCGGCGAGCTGAAGACTTGGTTAACCAGATTCGATAAAATCTAAAACAAAAAAATAGGGGTGGGGTTGGTCTGTAAACCCACCATTAAGGTTTTTCTACAGAATGGTGGGTTGAACCCCTCTCGCAACAAACGCTCGGGGGCGCACAGATCGCGAAGCCCAATTCAACCCACCCTACGACTCATACCTTTTAATATCGTACAACAAACTATCCCGCAGATCATCGCTGATATTGGGATGGACAATATACCCCTTCAAAACTCGTTCAAACTTCAAACCCACCTTCTCCAGCACCCTCGCAGAGGCCAGATTGTCGCAATCGCAGGTCGCCCAGACCCGTGTAAATTCTTCCTGTCCCAATGCCCATGAAACCACGGCTTTCGCCATCTCCGTGGCGTAACCCTGCCTCCAAGTCTCACGCGCCAGAACGTAGCCAAGATCAGCCTCGCCGCTTTTGATGCGTAGTTCGATCATGCCGATCAGCGCATCATCCACTTTCCGCATTACCACCCACGGAAAGCAGTTCCCCTCTTTCCACACCCGCATGCAGCGTTCAACAAATACCCTGGTTTCAGTAACATTCTTATGCGGACGCCATATCAAGTATTTCGTCACTTCTTTATCTTGTGCATACCTGGCGAATATCGCTTCGGCATCCTCAATTACAGGAGGTCGAAGCGTCAGTTGGGTCGTTTCCAGAACTTCAGGCGGTTTCATTATCTACTTCCCCAAAATTTCAAGTACCAAATCAAATATATCTATTGACAAATAAGAACTTTTGTTCTATATTTCCAATTTGTTAACCACTTTATCTTTTCATCAAACCAAGCAATTTATTCGTTTCTTTCGTTTCTTTCGTTCCCACACTTTAAATTAGAAACAAATCACAAACGTATTGGTTGATATAAATTTGTACCTTACCAATTCAATAAGTATCAACCCCATGGGTCTAAACCTATGCTAATTATTATCGAGTCGTTTTAGTCGGCGCGATCTTTGCGCCCCCGAGCGCAGCGAGTGGGGTTTCTTTTTTTTAAACGAATACGAATAAATGTTTATTATAGGGTTCTCGGTTCTCGGTTCTCGGTTCTCGGTTCTCGATTTCCTCATCCCTGATTACTCATTACTGATTACTGATCACTTGGCACCACATACGCGTAAAACTCCTGGCCTGGAACGGCGCTGGTATTCAAGATCGCCCTCCCCTGCGGATATACCTCCGTTAAAGTGTTCATGCCCACCGTATCATCCGCCTTGACCAGGAAAAGTTTTTCACCGGGTATTTTGAGCGTACTTTTTTCAATATCCTGAGGCCAGATGGCGTAATCCATGCCCACATAGCCGGCATTGATCGCCACCAGGCGGGTATCCACCCAGTAAGGCACACCAACCACCCACACATTGTAGGGGCTTCCGCCGTGGACGATGAAATCCCTGGCCACCTCGCCCATTTGCGTAGTGTTCCAGGTGGCACGCTTATACTCGTCAGGGTACTGCACCAGTGCGAGGTTATAATTCTGGGCAGCGGAAAAACCGAGCAGCCCCACGCCCAAAACCACCACACAGACCTTGGCAAGCACATGCCTGGAACGTTTCCACAAGTTGCTCAACAAAGTCTCAAGTGCGATGGCGCAAATTAGAAAAATGGGGATGAGCGCCCCGCCTGCGCGGCTGAGCGAGGGGTTTTCCTCTGGGAAGGCCAGCGCCAGGATCGAGGGCAGCATCAGGATCGGGGTCATCACCAGCAAGAACAGGTCCTGCCAGCGGCGTGACCTCAGCCAGCGGAAGATCATCAACACCAACCCCATAAAATACAACGCAGCGGAAACCAGGTCAAGCGCCGGCCGGTTTGGCACGGAGATCACCCAGGTGGAGCCGTCCTTCCAGAACGGCATCACGATGGCGTTCCAGAAGTTGCTGAAGAAGACTTGAATGACCGCTCCCGGAAGCTGCCGTTCTGCGGAGGTCATGCGCGTGACCGTCCTGAAACCGATCACGGTCGGATAGTCCACGGCGAAGCGCAGCAGAGGCAGGAACATCACCAGGGCAAATAATGCCAGCAGCGCAAGCCCCAGCCAGGTGCTGCGGTTGACACGCCTGAATTTGTGATAGGCCATAAAGATCAACACACCGACCACCACCACCAGCGGCATGACGCGGAAGGCGCTGTAACCCAGCAGCCCCAGCCCGGTGAGGATGCCCGCCAGGATGAAGTCGTTGCGCTGTGAAGAGCGCAAGCCGCGGAAGAGATAGAAGAGCACCGGCGCGATGAATACAGGCGCCAGCACCAGTCTTAAGCCCACCCGAGTAATGATATTCGCCCATGAGGAGAACCCCAGCAGTGCCATGAAGAACAGCCCCGTCCACGGGCTGCCCAACTCTTTGCCCAGGCGGTAGACATAGATCAGTGACAATAGAAAAGCAACCGCCATGGTCAGCTTGAGCGTGAAAAAGGTCAAGCCGGTATTGAACAGTTTGATAAAGAGCGCCGCCATATAGAACTGGATCGGCTCGCGTCCGCCGTTGTTCGAGAAAAAGATCTGCGTGTTGCCCTGGAGCACACCGCTCACATCCAGCAGTTTCTCGGTGTGGTCGCTGGTCATGTTGAGCGGGATCTGGTTAAGCTGATAAAAATGGAAGAATGCGGAAAGCAAAAAGACGCCCACGACCAGCAGTTTCCAATAATCCGGCCGGTTTCCCTTGATGAACCAATTGCGGATATTGAGCGAAATTCTGGCGCCATCCCTTTTTCGTGGCTCCCAAAAAGCCCATAACCCGGCAGCCAGCGTGGCCAGCCACAAAGAGACATTCAACAAAGTGAATTGATTGCCGCCGAAAGTGAGGAAAGCGGCAAAGAGCAGTGGGATGAAGATGAAAAACGGCACCACACGGACGGTTAACCCGATGGAAGTCTCGATCATT
>DAIEPS010000194.1 GCA_027348305.1 Anaerolineaceae bacterium
TCAAGATCCACATCCGCAGCCTGCGCCAAAAGCTGGGTGACGACCTGGACCAGCCCAAATATATCGAAACTGTTTTCGGCATTGGATATCGTTTCATGGAGATCAACGAATGACCAAATCACTGAGAACCAAGTTGATATTCTCTTATCTCGCGGTCGCTTTGATCACGGTTATGGTCATTTCTGTACTCATCCGTTTGAATTCGAGCCAGTCCTTGATGACCCTGGTTTCAGATCAACAGACCGCCCTCCTGACAGAAGAAGTGCAGAACTACTATAAATTGCAGAACACCACCGAAGGGTTCTATGATTATTATCTGCAGGTGGATCAGGGCGGAAAATTTCAACCCAATTTGGACCCCTCCGGCAATCCTCTGCAGCAGCACGAGATCCGCGGCGTGAATGGCCTTGTGGATACCCAATACAAGGCCTTGATCCCATTCTTTAGCTTTGAAGTGGGTCAAACTCTGCCTGACCAGATGATGAAAGATGCCATCGCCGTAAAGGTGAATGGCGATACCATCGCCTGGGTTCTGCCTGACAAGAAACACCAATTTACCTTGAATCCGCAGGAAGAGCTGTTCTTGCGGCGCATCACATCAGCGATTGGCCTGGCCGCTTTGGCCGGGATGATCGTGGCGGTGGTCATGGGAATTCTGCTGGCTAACGGCATTGTCAAACCGATCCGCCGCCTGACCAAGGCCTCCAAATCCCTCGCGGAGGGCGAGCTCAGGCAGCAGGTTCCGGTTACGTCCACGGATGAACTTGGACAGCTCACCACCACTTTCAATCAAATGAGCGATGACCTGGCCAGGGCAGACGAGCAGCGCAAGCGCCTGACTGCCGATATCACCCATGACCTGAGCACTCCGCTTCAGGTTATTTCAGGTTATATAGAGATGCTGGAAGAGAGTGAAGTAAGCCTGTCACCAGAGCGCATCGAGATCATCAAGGCCGAGATCGAACACCTGCGCCGCCTGGTGGGCGACCTGACCACTCTGACCCAGGTGGAAGCGCAAACACTCGAGATGCAGATCCAGCCAGTTTCGCCGGTCGAATTGCTCAGACATGTGCAGCAGATCTATGCACCCATTGCCTCGCGCAAAGGTGTCACGCTCGATATGGAGCCCGTGGGCGAGATCCCCGATATTAATGTGGACGAAGGCCGCATGCTCCAGGTGATGAAAAACCTGGTTGAGAACGCGCTCCGCTACACTCCAACAGGCGGCAAGATCACCTTCAACGCGGTGAAAAATGATCAAACAGTGGAGTTAACGGTCTGTGACAACGGCGTTGGCATCGAAGCTGAAGACCTGCCCTTCGTGTTTGAGCGTTTCTACCAGGCTGATAAAACACGCGGCGCCAACCGCGGCAAAATGGGCCTGGGGTTGGCCATCTGCAAAGCCCTGGTGCTCTCTCAAAACGGCAAGATCGCCGCGGAATCAGATGGAAAAGGCAAAGGCACCACCATCCGCATTACTTTTCCCCGGTCTGCAAACTGAACCAAAACAGGTGAAAATTAAAGAAAAAGCCTCGATCACCAAATGGAGATCGAGGCTTTTTTTGTCAAAATTAGTAAGCTATTTTCCTCTGATCATTCTCAAAATCACGAGAAGGATCACTGCGCCGATAAAGGCTGTGACCACATCGCCCAGGAATCCTGAGAAAAGGTGTACTCCCAAAACGCCAAACAACCAACCGCCCAGCAAACCGCCGGCGATACCCACGATGACCTTGCCGATCAGCCCAAGGTTGATGCCTTTGATCACTGCGTCAGCCAGAAAACCGGCGATGGCGCCAACAATTATCCAGGTTAGAATACTCATTTTTATCTCCTTTTTCAATTACCTTTTTTTATTTTAGTGAGAAATCATAAGAAATTGATTAATTTTTCAATACTGTCTCTGATCGTAAGAATTGAACAGAGTGACCAATAAATAGAACCCCCGGACTCAGCCGGGGGTTCGTTCAGTTCTTCATGCTTTCCCAAATGGGTTTGAGTACAAAATAGAGCAGCACTAAAGGAAACAAGTGGATCAGAGCGTTGATCTTGAATCCCTTGATGGACATGAATAAAATGATTGGGACTATAGTAAACCCAAAATACAGAAACACCATGGATTTGGTACGCAGCCGCCAGATCAACACACCTGCCACAGCCGCTGCAAGGCTGAACCCGGCGTCGATCCAATAGATCCACGCAACCCCGGGGCCCGCTGAGAGCGCCGATTTTGCAGCCATATAGACCATATACAGACTGCCGGCGGATGCCAGAAGCAATAAATAGGAAAGATTCTTCCATGATTTATTGAACTGCTCTTCCGTCATTTTGGGTTTTTTCGGCTGTTCTTTGTTTTTCGCCGGTTTGACACCGGTCTCTTGCAATTTCCGCGCTTTTTTTAATCCCTGACGCACACCCAGCACGACAAGCAGAATGATTCCAAAAACAAGGGCAACGAATTTTAGATCGGGCATCGGGTTTCCTGTTTGTTGAGCAATGATGAGTGAATTTTGAGGCGTCCAAAGCATTCAACTCTGGACGCCTTAATTATACTTATGCATTACAGGATGAAAAAACAAATCCTGCGGGGTAAAACTTATGTGGTCTCTTTTTCTTTTTCAGTGATCTTGCGGAAGGCATCTCTGATCGGCAGGAAACCAAGATTCAGCTTCAAGCTCGGATCAAGCGGCTCACCGTAGTAGTCCACCAGTTTGCGTGCCGGCGAGGATTTTTGGGTTGCCAGAGACACCACGATCATCAGGATCAAGGCTGAGAAGAATGCCACGAATGAGGCAATATAGACGGCGTCCCAGAATCCGCACCACCAGGCGTCGCTGTAAACCCCCATGTCGGCCGTGTATTCGCACACCACCGCTGTGGATTGACCACCCAGACCGACATTGAAGAAGAATATGGTGGCTAGGATCCAGACGACAAATCCGCCCACGAAGGCAGTCACGGCACCTGGTGAATTAGCCTTCTTCCAGTACATGCCCATCGAAAATGGCACAAAGAGGCCAACCAACAGCAGCGTCCAGGCCACCACGGAGAGTTCATAAATGGTTTGAGCCCAAAGCGCGATCGCTAGCCCAACCGCCGCATTGACCAGCACCATGATGCGGGTTGCCCATAAGGCTTTCTTGCCTTCCAATTTTTTACCGGTGATCAAGGGGATCAGATTCTCGGTCACCGCAGATGCGCCTGCGAGAAGCGAACTATCCGAGGTG
>DAIEPS010000195.1 GCA_027348305.1 Anaerolineaceae bacterium
TCTTATATAATTTATCGTAAGTTAATCATCCCACCGCGAATGAGGAAACCAATGACACCCATACAAAAATCGATCCGAAAGATTATCACCTTTTTATTGCTCACATTCGGGCTTTCGAGTATTTTTTACTTCCTCATCATTAAAACTGGAAGCATCCAAACCGGGGGTGGTGTTTTCACCCTGGCGCTGATGTGGATGCCAGGCATTTCAGGCATGCTCACCCAATTAATCTTTGAAAAAAGCCTGCGCGGCTTGGGCTGGAAATTCGGCAAGGCAAAATACATGCTTTTGGCTTACCTCATCCCCGTCATCTACAGCCTTGTCGTCTACGGCATCACCTGGATCACTGGGCTGGGAGGCGTGCCAAACCCTGAATTCATCGCAGGCATTCAGAAAGGATTCAATGTTACAGGTTCAGCAACGACCCTGTATGTGATCCTCTATCTGCTCGAGATGAGCACCCTTGGAGTGGTTATGGGGCTGCTGTCAGGCGCCGGAGAAGAAATTGGCTGGCGCGGATTGTTTGTGCCAGAACTGGCCAAAGTAACCACGTTTGCTAAGACTTCTTTGATCAGCGGCCTGGTCTGGACGATCTGGCATATGCCTTTGATCCTTTTTGCTGATTACAGCATCCCCGGAGTACCCAAATGGTATTCTGTTTTAATGTTCACCATCATGGTGCTGGGCATCAATACCGTGTTCAGTTGGTTGTGTTTAAAATCCAAAAGCTGGTGGCCGGCAGCCGTTATGCACGCCAGTCATAATTTATTCGTGCAATCCATCTTCACGCCATTGACCATTCAACACAAGATCACCCCCTTCATCATTGACGAGTTCGGGGTCGGCCTGGCCTTAGCCGGGATCGTACTGGCGGTAATCTTCTTGCGTAAAGGCAAAGATTTAGGTCAACAAACCAATTAACGAACCTATTAAAGCAAAAAGAGTTCTCTTCAAATATGAAGGGAACTCTTTTTAAATTGCACCCGGCAAAACTTCTACATCGCGTCCAAAGTGCCTGAGTGCATGCTGCGCTTTTCGAGGAACATGAAGAAAAAATACCCAATGAATATATATATGAGTCCGATAACAGCTTCACCAGCAACCAGCGCACTTATGGCGGACCAGCCCTCGCCCGCCATCACCAGGCGAGCGGCCATAATTCCGCGGGTGAGCGGCAGCCCCCATGAAAGTTTTTGCAACAGCGCCGGCAGCGAGGTCACAGGGAAATTCACCCCGACCAGAATATACAATAAAGAGAGGAAGGTATTCAAGATCATCCATCCATCGCGCGTGACCAGTGAGATGCTGCCAAAGAGAAAACCAAGCCCGCATGAGGTCACGGCGATCAACAGGCTGCAACACATCAGCAGCAGAATGTTCACTGTAGATAGATCCAGGCCAAAAATGCCAGCCGCGATGGCGAAACCGAGCAAAGCCGTCACGAAGCCATCCAAAATATAATAAAAAGCCCTGCCCATGAAGACCGGGCCGCGGGGAGCCGGACTTCCCAACACGTATGACAGGGTGCCCCATTGGCGTTCATCACTGATGGCCAGGGTCACACCGCCCATGCCGCTGGATGCGGGGATGAGCAGGATGTTGCCGATGACAATATAAACCGGGTCGCTGAACCCTACATATTTACCCATGAAGATAAAGAAGAGCATCAAGAAAAATGGGAAACCCAACTTGCCGGCAATGTAGCCAAAAGGGGATGTGATGGCGAAGCGTCCCTGGTATGACAGCCAAGCCTCGGCGAAATAAATGCGGAGGGTATGCACAAGTTTATCGATCATATCGAGCTCAATTCACCGCTGAGCCGGATACTGTCATGAACCCTGGCTTGCATCCATCGGGTGAGCAGTAATATGACCAACGAGATCGTGATCGCCATCAGCCAATGGAAAGCCAGGTATTTCAGATCGCGCATGCCGAGCAGACTTTCGTTCATCGCCTCCAATGCCCAGCGGATCGGCACCACCCCTGAGACATACTGTAGCCAGACCGGCAGCACACGGATGGGATACATGAATCCGCACAGAAAGGCGATCGGCATTTCGAGATAATCTACAAATGTGCCAGAAAGGCGAGACCAGGCCAGGAAGTTGGCGAGAAAGACCCCTATGGACCACATGGCAAATAATAAAATGACCAATGAGATCAGCACCCCCCAGAAATTCACTCCCGCAAAGGAATAGCCAAAAACGAGAACAGCAGCAATAAAGGCCAGCGCCAAACTGAACAAGCCCGCAAGCACATTGGTCAGAGTACGAATGGCTTCGATGAGGTTGAGAGAAGTGGGGCTGCCGACGATCAACTCCAGCATGCCGTTTCGTCGATCAGCCGTGATATCAAAAGTGGAGGTAAACACCAATCCGCTCCACATGCCCATGATGCCGCCGCCGATCACATTGTAAACAAGATCAGGCGTGGAATTACCCGCGGCGCGAGAAAGCAGCATGCCCACCGCAGAGAACACTGCAGGCTGGATGACAAACAGCCCCAAAGAAAACGGGTTCATGGTGCGAACCTGGAACTGCACCGACATTTGTTGTTTGATCAGCCCCCAGCGGAATTTCGTCATGCCTGGTCTCCCTGGATGATGGCTATATAGACATCTTCCAAAGTTTGAGAGCGTGCTTCGAGATTGAGGATATACTGTGGGTTCAAAAATGGCGAAAGAAGTTCCAAGACACGCCCCGGCTCGGGGGTGCGGATGCTCAGTTTTTCAGGTTCAATCGAGGTATTGAGCTCAATGGTCGTGCGCTTATCCATGATTTTTAATTGATCAAGCAACACCTGAACCTGGGAGGATTGAACGCTGGCTTCAATAACGGATTCTCCGCTGATGCGGCGTTTGAGCGCATCAGGTGTATCGAGGGCAACGATGTTGCCTTTTTTTACGATGGCAATGCGGTGACATAGTTCTTCGGCTTCAGCCATGTAATGGGTGGTCAACAAGATGGTTTTACCCAGCGAAAGCAGGTTTTTGATGGTCTTGCGAAGCTCGCGCGACCCGACGGGGTCGATACCCACGGTTGGTTCATCCAAAAAGAGCACTTTAGGTTTATGGAGAAGAGCGGCAGCGAGTTCCATCCTCATGCGTTGACCCAGTGACAGTTTTCGAACAGGAATTTTCAAAAGTTTTTCTAAATCCAAAAGTTCTATTAATTCATTTAAATTCTCTCCGTA
>DAIEPS010000196.1 GCA_027348305.1 Anaerolineaceae bacterium
ACAAGGCGGTTACGGTGGGCGTTGAAACCACCCGGCTGCGTTTCCTTGAGCTGGAATTCCTGCAAAAAGCTGCCCCAAGCGCCAGGTTTGTATCAGGCGAATCGGTGGTGAGTGTTTTGCGCAGTCAAAAAGATGAACATGAGATCGAATGCATGCGCAAAGCTGTTCAGATCGCGCAAAAGGGTCTTTTGGCTACGCTGCCTTTTATCAAACCCGGCGTCAGCGAAATCGACCTGGCTTCAGAGTTGATCATCCAGTTATACAAAGCCGGCTCAGCACCGGAACTGCCGTTCATGCCGATCATTGCCGGCGGACCGAACAGCGCCAATCCGCACGCGGTGCCAACCGCACGCAAACTTCAGCCAGGCGACCTGTTGGTCATTGATTGGGGCGCTGCATTTGAAGATTATTATTCAGACCTGACGCGTACCTTTGCGGTGGGTCAGCCAGCTCCGGAACTGGTTGAGATCTACAACGCCGTCCAGGGCGCTAACGCAGCCGGCAGGGCGTCTGGCAAACCGGGTCTCCCCGCAGGCGCTGTGGATGATGTCACGCGCAGGGTGATCGATAGAGCCGGGTACGGCAAGTATTTCACCCATCGCACCGGCCACGGGCTGGGTATGGAAGCCCATGAACAGCCGTACATGTTCGCTGGAAACCCTTTGATCCTCGAAACCGGCATGACTTATACGGTCGAACCCGGCATTTATTTGCCTGGCAAGGGTGGGGTAAGGATCGAAGACAACATTGTGATTACAGAGCAGGGCTGCGAATCACTCAGTGATATGCCACGCGACCTGAAGATCTTGTAAGAAAATATAGTTCAGTTATACAGAGTTTAATTTGGAAAAAGTAAGTCTTTACTGCCTCACCCCAAACCCCTCTCCATCCACGGATGGAGAGGGGCAGGGGAGAGGCTATGGTAACAAAGTTGAAATTTTATTGAATGTAAGACAAATTAATTCAGTAAATCTGTGTTTGATGTAGATGCACTTAACCGGGAGAATAAAAATGACCGAGAACCTAATTATCCCAACGGCTGAACCATTCTTCATCCCCGGCGGAAAGGTCGGTTGTCTGTTGATCCATGGGTTCACCGGCACTCCAAAAGAAATGCGCATGCTGGCAGATTCGCTGGCAAAGGATAATTACACCATCCTTGGCATCAGGCTGGCGGGTCATGCCACAGATCTCGAGGATATGCGCCATTCTACCTGGCGAGACTGGCTGGCATCCGTGGAAGATGGGATCAACCTTCTCAAAGGATGCACCGAGCAGCAAGTGGTGATGGGGCTTTCCATGGGCGGTGTGCTTTCGATGATGGCAGCGGCCCGTTATGATGTAAAAGGCGTGATCACTTTTTCAGCACCCTGCGCACTGCCCCCTGATCCGCGGGCCAAATTCTTACCTTATATCACCTGTCTGGTACCGCAGGTTGAAAAAGGCAAACCTGACTGGCGCAATCTCGAAGCCATGAAAGATCACGTGGATTATCCGGGGTACCCCACCCGTTCTGTTCTTCAACTTCAAAAATTGATCAGGGTGATGATGGAAGACCTGCCCAAAGTCAAAATACCTGCTTTGCTGGTGCAGTCCCATGGCGATCAAGGCATCCCGGCTGAGAGCATGGATACACTTTATGAAAAGATCAGTTCCACTGATAAGACCAGGTTATGGGTTGAAAACAGCGGGCACGTCGTCATCCGCGAACCCGAACGGGAGCTGATCTTCACCGAGGTCAAAAAATTCATCAAGCGGATCACTGATTAATTATGAATCGCAATCTTCTTTTAGTCACCCTGGCCATGGGCGCATGGGGAGTGGGTGAGGGTTTCTTCATCTATTTTCAACCGCTCTATTTGCAGCAATGGGGTGCAGACCCCCTGTTGATTGGAGGTATATACGGCGCGATGGGCATTACCATGGCGCTGGCACAGATCCCTGCCGGCTACCTATCTGACCGGCTTGGGTCTCGAAATATCATGTGGCTGTCGTGGATCCTGGGGACAGTTTCGGCATGGACGATGGCCCTGGCCAACTCGCTTCCGCTTTTTGTGGTTGGTATCGTGTTTTACGGGTTGGCAGGCTTTGTGATGGCGCCCATGAACAGCTATATCACCAATGTACGCGGCAATTTTTCGATCGGCAGGGCGATCGCCATACCATCCGGATTCTACAGCCTGGGGGCTGTCATTGGTCCGATCATTGGCGGATTGGTGGCCGACAAGCTCGGATTTAAAGCAGTCTACATTATTGCTGCCATCATCTTCATCATCTCAACAACGATCATCCTGTTTGTGCACAAGAAACCAGAAATGCATCATGTTGATCAGGAATCAATGAATTCAAAAGGCCTGTTGAAGAACACCAGGTTTATGGCATTTTTGGGTGTGGTGTTTATCACCACTTTTGCGTTGTACCTGCCTCAGCCTTTTACTCCCAGCTTCTTGCAAAATCAACAACACCTGACAAGCTCCACCATTGGCATCCTGGGTGCCTTTGGCAGCCTTGGGTCCGCACTGGCCATGTTGTTCTTGAGCCACCTGGGTTCACTCACAGGGTTCTTCATCAGCCAGGTATTGCTTGTGGGGTTTGTCTTGCTGTTCTTGAAAGGCAATAACACCATCTTGTTTGGTTTGGGATACGTTTTTATTGGCGGGTATCGTTTATGCCGGGTGATGGTATTATCCATCGGGCGCTCATTGATCCATCCAGCGGAAACCGGGCTGGCCTATGGATTGATGGAAACCATGAACGCAGTAACCCTGATCCTCGCGCCAATTCTGGCCGGTGCTTTGTATCGAAATGATCCCTATTCCATGTATCGGGTAGGATTAATTCTATTGGTATCTGTATTATTGATCAACGTGATCATTTTTTCGGTAATCAACAAACGAAAGGCAAGAACAGCATGACCATTAAAGTTTGGGTTTTTTCAACCGGACAGTTGAGCAACAATGTGGTGTTTCTAATCGACGAAGAGTCCAAAGAAACCATCGTCGTAGATCCGTCTTATGAGCCTGAAATGTTGTTGGATTTTATCAATGACGAGCAATTGAAAGTCAAAATGATCCTGTTAACCCACGGACATTTTGATCATTTTGCCGGCGTTA
>DAIEPS010000197.1 GCA_027348305.1 Anaerolineaceae bacterium
GTTTTGGCCTCCACCACCTTTTTGGCGGATATCGCCCAAAACGTCGCAGGCAATCGCGTAAAAGTTGATTCGCTGCTCATGCCAACCGTTGACCCGCACGAATACCAGCCCAAGCCGCAAGACATCCCTCCATGCTGGCGGAGATCGGTTGGCAGCGCTGGCAAGACGGGCAGCGCGATGATCCCGTGTTGCTGGCACCCATTTACCTGCATATCGCCGGCGGCGGCCTCCCAGAGTGATCCCTTGACCACAAACAGTCCGCTTGAGATCAGGCGCATGTCTATCAATGATCTGGAGGAAGTCATCCAGCTTGACCATGCTTCCTTTTCTCTTCCGTGGCCTGAAAGCTCCTTTAGATTCGAAATTGAAGAAAATGAGTGTTCTCGCTGCTGGGTCGCGCTTCTCGAGCAGAAGATCGTTGGCATCATGGTTGCATGGTTGATCGTGGATGAGATCCACATTGCCACCTTTGCCGTTGACCCGGCTTACCGCAGGCAGGGCATTGCGCAGAGACTGCTGGCTCATACGCTGCTCGACGGGCTGCACTCAGGCGGTGAAAAAGGGTTTCTCGAGGTGCGTGAGGGCAACCTGCCGGCTCGCAAACTTTATGAAAAATTCGGTTTCGTGGATATCGGTATTCGGAAAAAATACTACAAGGATAACGGCGAAAACGCCGTGATGATGAACCTTGAAAAACCGGATATTGATATGTTGGAATCTTTACGGTAAGGTAAAATTGACCTATTCCGAAAGGGTTTTGGTCCGGAGGACAATCCGTGGAACCTATTGAGATAATGCAAGACATAGCAAAACAGGTTTCTGTTTGCGAAAAATGCAATTTGCATTTGACCCGCAAACGTTCCGTGCCGGGCGAGGGACCGATCAACGCGCACATGCTTTTTATCGGCGAAGGCCCAGGCTATAACGAAAACGAAATGGGACGCCCATTTGTCGGCCAGGCCGGCAAGTTTCTGGATGAGTTGATCTCGCATGCAGGGTATCAACGGCATGAGGTGTTTATCACGAATGTGGTAAAATGCCGTCCACCTGAAAATCGCGACCCCCTGCCTGACGAACTGACGGCTTGCGCGGTCTATCTTGATCAGCAGATCGCCACCATTAACCCGGATATAATAGTCACTCTTGGTAGGTTTTCGATGGCGAAGTTCTTCCCGCTGGCACGCATCAGCGCCATCCACGGGAAAGCGGCCTGGGTGGGTGAACGCCTGATCGTTCCCATGTTCCACCCGGCGGCAGCGCTGCACCAGCCTAATTTGAAAAACGATATCATCGCCGATTTCAAAGCTCTGCCACTGGCGATCGAAGAGGCACAAAAGAGAAAATTGGCACAGGCTCAAAAACGTTTGGAAATGCAAAAGCCTGTGGTTCCTCCAGGAAATTCCGCTGAACAATTAAGTCTATTCTGAACTACTTACCAGGTGAAAAATGGATCTTTCCAATCAAGTTATTGCGAAATTACAAAATAAAACTGCCCGTGTGGCGGTATTGGGAATGGGATATGTTGGGCTTCCTTTTGCCACTGTGTTTGCCGAAGCCGGTTTTGAGGTCACCGGCATTGACCCGATCCCTGAAAAAATGGAGCGGCTCAACCGCGGCGAAAGCTACATCATGGATGTACCCACCGAACAGGTGGCACGCCTGGTCAAAGCCGGCAAGTTAAAAGGCACCAGTGATTATTCTGTGCTTAAAGACATTGATGCTGTCGCTATTTGCGTGCCCACTCCGCTGCGCCAGACAGGTGACCCCGATCTCTCTTTCATCATTAACGCCGCCGAAGGGCTGGCTCCTTACGTGCATGCCGGCATGGTGGTGGTGTTGGAATCCAGCACCTACCCCGGCACCACGCGTGAACTGGTGCTGCCTGCCCTGACCGAAAAAAGCGGCTTGATCGCCGGCGAGAACATCTTCATCGCCTTTTCTCCAGAGCGGGTTGATCCAGGCCGCGAAGATTGGACCACCAAGAATACCCCCAAGGTGATCGGCGGTATCACCGAGAAATGCACCGAAGTGTCGGCTGCCTGGTACGCGCAGGCACTGGATAAAGTGGTGCCTGTGACTTCCACCGAAGTGGCAGAGATGGCCAAGCTGCTCGAGAATACCTTCCGCATGATCAATATTGGCTTCGTCAATGAACTGGCACTGATGTGCGACCGCCTGGGCGTGGATGTGTGGGAAGTGATCGATGCCGCCGCCACCAAGCCGTTTGGTTTCATGAAATTCCAACCCGGTCCCGGCCTTGGCGGACACTGCATCCCCATCGATCCGCTCTACCTTTCATGGAAGCTCCATTCGCTCAACTATACGGCCCGCTTCATTGAGCTGGCTTCAGAGATCAATCTCAGCATGCCCCGTTTTGTTATCACCAAAGTACAAGACGGTTTGAACGATCACCAGAAGTCACTTAAGGGCAGCGACGTGCTGGTATTGGGCGCGGCCTACAAACCTGATATTGACGATTTGCGCGAATCCCCTGCGATCGATGTGATCATGCTGCTGCAGGCGAAGGGCGCCAAAGTCAGCTATCACGACCCCTACATTCCTTCGATCAAACTCGATGAAGGCAAGATCGAATCGGTACACGATGTGATGAAAGCTGTCAAATCCGCGGATTGAGTGGTGATCATTACCAATCACAAGGTCTACGATTATGCCGCCATCCTGAAGGAATCCAAGTTGATTATTGACACCCGCAATGCCTTGGGTAAAGCAGGGGCAAAAAACGCAAAGGTGGTACGACTGTAATGACAAAATATCTGGTTACAGGGGCTGCAGGTTTCATCGCTCGCCGTGTTATTGAGAAATTGACCAGCGAAGGCCATCAGGTCGTAGGAATTGATAATATCAACGACTCTTATGATGTGCGTTTGAAACAATGGAGACTGCACCAGCTTTCTGCAATTAAAGAGTTCACTTTTGTTAAAGATGATATTTTACGACCGGGTATGTTTGATGATATATCCCGCAAACACCCTGATTGTCAGGCGGTGATCCACCTGGCCGCACGCGCGGGCGTACGTCAGGCTGTGGAAATGCCCGAGATCTATGTGCAAACCAATACCGCC
>DAIEPS010000198.1 GCA_027348305.1 Anaerolineaceae bacterium
TGAATTCTTGAAATAGTTCGCCACATCATGTTTGACGCCCATGGCGGCGAACACGATGGCGAAATCTTCAGCATGTTTGGCAGTTTCACCAGCCGGGGCACCCAGGGTGGCCTGGCGGACGATCTGGGCGGCCAATTGATCGTGTGGCAGACCTGCACCTGAGAAAAGGGGCAGTTTCTGACCCATGACCAGTGAGTTCATGCCGTCGATCACCGAAATACCAGTCTGGATGTAATCACGAGGATAAACACGTGAGGTCGGGTTAATAGGCTGACCGTTGATATCGGCAAAATGATTGGTTAAAGGCACAGGGCCGCCATCTATGGGGGTGCCAAGACCATCAAAGACACGTCCGAGCATTTCTTCAGCGACAGGGATCTTGAGTGTTTGTCCGGTGATGCGGACTTTTGTGCCGTCAATGGAGAGGCCGGTCGTGCCGGAGAAGATCTGGATGACAGCCATTTTTTCGCTGACTTCCAAAATACGTCCGCGGCGCATGTTGCCGTTGGAATCAGCAACCTCGACGACTTCATCGTATCCAAGGTTACCGGCATTCTCAATGACGAGGATTGGACCTTCAATTCGGCTTACGCCGACAACTTCTTGACCACCGCGATCAACTAATTCGCTCATTTGTAATCTGCCTCCAATTGAGTCATTTGCGCGTCAATCGCTTCATGAATTTCATCAATCATGCTCAATTTATCATTTGGAATCTGAGTCTTCATACGGATAAGCGTATCGACTACGGACAACTTGTGAATGACACTGATGGTGGCGCCCATTTTGATGATGTCGTGAGCACGGTCATGGAAGTAGAGCATCAAGGCCAGCATACCGATCTGTTTTTGAACGGTCGAATAGGCGTCGATGGTATCCATGGCGTTCTGCTGCAAGAAGCCTTCACGTAAAAGGCGGGAGGTTTCGAGCACCAGGCGCTGCTCATCGGGCAGGGCATCAGGACCAACCAGTTTAACGATCTGAGACAGGCGGCTTTCTTCACTGAGCAGTTCCATGGCTTTGTTGCGCATGCCAAGCCAGTCGCGGTCAGTTGCTTTATGCCACCAGGGTGCAACGTCTTCAAGGTATTCGCTGTAGCTATCCAGCCAGTTGATGGATGGGAAGTGCCTTGCGGAGGCAAGGGATTTATCCAGCGCCCAGAAGCAGCGAATGAAACGTTTGGTGTGTTGGGTGACCGGTTCAGAGAAGTCACCACCTGGAGGCGAGACTGCGCCGATGATACTGACAGAGCCATCCTCACCAGAGAGGGTATGCACGTAACCGGCTCTTTCGTAGAATTCGGCCAGACGGGCGGCCAGGTAGGCGGGGTAACCTTCTTCCGCGGGCATTTCTTCGAGACGACCAGAGACTTCGCGTAAGGCTTCTGCCCAACGGGAGGTCGAATCGGCCATCAGAGCGACGTGGTAGCCCATGTCGCGATAATATTCAGCAATGGTAATGCCGGTGTAAACGCTTGCTTGACGAGCCGCCACAGGCATGTTGGAGGTGTTGGCGATCAGCACGGTACGTTCCATCAAGGGATGGCCGGAGCGGGGATCGATCAACTCGGGGAATTCCTGAAGCACTTCAGTCATTTCGTTGCCGCGCTCACCGCAGCCGATGTAGATCACCACCTGGGCGTCTGCATACTTGGCAATGGAGTGCTGGGTGACGGTCTTGCCGGCACCGAATCCACCGGGGATGGCGGCAGCACCGCCTTTACCGAGTGGGAAGAAGGTGTCGAGAACGCGCTGACCGGTGATCAACGGAATGGATTGTCCAAGGCGGGTCTTGTAGGGGCGCAGCCGGCGGATGGGCCAGCGCTGCAGCATGGTCAATTCTTTTTCACCGTCTTCGGTTTTGACACGGGCGATGGGTTCAACGATGGTGTAAGCCTTGGCGGGCGCCACCCAGGTGACGGTTCCTGAAATGTCGGGCGGGATCATGACACGATGTTCAATGGAAGGCGTCTCAGGGACGGTTCCGATGATCTCGCCGCCAGAAACGACTGTGCCTTCCTTCATTACCGGTGTGAATTCCCAACGATCTTTGCGATACAGGGGGGTCAAATGCACACCACGGCTGATGAAAGAGCCGGTGCGCATTTCAATAACAGGAAGGGGGCGTTGAATGCCATCAAAAATACTGCGCAAGAGGCCGGGACCTAATTCAACCGAAAGGGGCAGACCGGTGCCAAAAACGGGGGCGCCAGGGTGCATGCCTGAAGTCTCTTCATAGACCTGAATGGTGATCATGCTGCCATTGAGGCCGATGACTTCACCGATCAAATGCTCTTCGCCAACCTCAACCAGTTCCATCATACCCACGTTGCGCGAACCTTCCGCGCGAATAACGGGGCCATTAATCCATTTGACGGTTCCTACGCGTTCACTCATAGAGTCTCTCCCATAAGCAGGTGATAGACAGGAGAACGCAACTCACCTTCAAGCCGGCGCAGACGGGTTTCTAGTGTGTTGTCATAATTAAGATGCCCATCAACGGTTTCGGCAACGATTCCTGTTCCTTTTTTCAAGGGTTCACCTAATTCAATAGTGCCATCGTATTTCAAGCTGATCTTTTTGAGGACCGAGTCTTTTAACAGCTCATTTGTGACTTTATCTGCGTGGAGGATAACCTTTTTCACCGCCAACTGATTGATCGCTTCCAGTGCCAGACTTTCAACAATGGCAGGATAATCGCTGTAATTTTGGACGGAAGGGATCTTCTCCAGTGAAGATTCAAATACACTGACCAATAACTTCTCGCGAGATTCCAATATCAAAGTACGCGCATTGAGCTGTGCCGTAGCAATGGCCTGGCCGCGAATTCGGTCAGCATCATTTTTGGCTTGTTCCAGAATACGTTTCTTATCAGCAGCTACCACTTCTTGAGCGTGGTTTCTGATCTGTTCAGCCTTGACTTTAGCTTCTGCCAGGATCTTCTCGGCATCCGCTTCAGCTTGTTGGATGATTTCTCGTGAGAGTCTTTGAATATTGTCATCTTGTGTCATACGTTATACCTATCTGATCTGTTGAGAGTCTTTGGCTTGGTTGAGCTAGATC
>DAIEPS010000199.1 GCA_027348305.1 Anaerolineaceae bacterium
AAGCAGGCAATGAAGGAGTCCGGCTATCCCTATGTGGAGGGCAAAGGTGAGGCGGCGTTCTACGGGCCGAAGATCGACTTCATGATCAAGTCGGCCATCGGCACCGAGTACACCATCTCGACCAACCAGCTCGACTTCCTGGCCACCCAGACCTTCGAACTCTCCTATATCGGCGAGGACGGCGCGGACCATCCGGTCTATGTCATCCACCGGGCGCCGCTCGGCACCCATGAGCGCTTTACGGCTTTTCTGATCGAGCACTATGCCGGCGCCTTCCCGGTCTGGCTGGCCCCGATCCAGGCCGTGCTCATCCCCATCGCCGACCGCCACATCGAGTACGCCGAAGAAGTCGCGAAGCAACTCAAGTCCGCGAAGCTCCGCGTCGAAGTCGATGCCCGCGGCGAACGCATGAACGCCAAGATCCGCGACGCGCAAAACCAGAAGGTACCCTACATGCTGGTAGTGGGTGACAAAGAAATGGAAAACAACCAGGTCGCACTCAGATTGCGCAGCGGTGAAAATCCGGGCGCGATCGACCTCGATGCCTTCATCCAGCAAGCACTTTCAGATATCGAAAAGAAATAGCCAATAACATCAACCGGCCGGTTCATACCGGCCGGTTTTCGTATCATATGGGTGAGTTGGGGGTTCCATTCACTATATTAGTGTTTCTATAGTCACTTGACCTTAACACGGTTTTTCTACTACAATCTGTTTTTCAACTTTTACTGAAGACTCAATAATTCCTGAAAGAGGCGTATCGACATGACTCGTTACAAAATCATCCTCAATCCAACCGCAGGTAAAGGCAACGGGCTGAAAGTGCGTCCCGAGATCGAAGCAGCACTGAAGAAGTACAACCTTGATTATGATGTGGATCTAACTGGTTTCCCTGAACACGCCACTGACCTGGCCATCAAGGCCGCTGAAGATGGTTTTGACGTGGTGGTAGCCGCGGGTGGTGATGGAACCGCCAACGAAGTCATTAACGGGCTGATGAAATTCAAACAAACCCATAAGAAATTCCCGGTAATGGGGGTCATTCCTGTGGGCAGGGGCAATGATTTTGCCTTTGGCATGGGCATTCCAACCGGCGTGCAAGAAAGCTGTGACCTTCTGGCCGCGGCACCTAAAACAAAGATAGATATCGGCAGAATCATCGGCGGAACCTATCCGCAGGGGCTTTTCTTTGGCAACGGCGTGGGCGTGGGTTTTGACGCCGTGGTGGGTTTTGTTGCTGCCAAAAGCAGCCTTTCTGGAATTGTTTCTTACCTTGTAGCCGCGATGAAGACCATTTTCATCTATTACAAGGCGCCTCTCGTGGATATCATCACCGACCACAAAACTTTTCAAATTTCCAGTCTGCTGATCTCCACCATGAACGGCAGGCGCATGGGCGGCAGTTTCATGTTTGCTCCCGATGCCAAACCGAATGACGGTGTTTTTGACTTGTGTATCGTTCGTTCAGTTCCACAAAGCAAGATCCTTGGATTGATCATGAAAGTGATGAGCGGCACCCAGGCTGCGGATGCAGCGGTCTCGACCGTGCAGAGCAGCAAGGTGGTCGTGAGAGCCATCCAGGGCACCCTGCCTGTGCACGCGGATGGCGTCACCATCTGCGAAGAGGGCACCGGGGAAGTATCCATTGAGATCCTGCCGAAAGAGCTGGAGATCATTTCAAGGTTGGGCGAATGACATTGGCCTCCTCGATCATCAACCCTCCCATCAAAGCCATCTTATCCACGTTTCTCAAAGTGGATGACAGCGAAGTGGCGCGCATCCCCATGCAAGGGCCGTTGATCCTCGCCACCAATCATATCAACTCGCTTGATGCCCCCGTGGGGTTCAGCCATCTTCACCCCAGACCGATGACTGCATTCGTCAAGGTTGAAACCTGGAATAACTTCATGATGAAATGGTTGTTTGATGCCTGGGAAGCCATCCCCATCAAGCGCGGTGAAGTGGATTTTGAGGCTTTCCGCCTGGCGGAAGAAGCGCTCAAGAATAAGAAGATCGTCATCGTGGCGCCTGAAGGCACACGCTCTTATCACGGCCGTTTGAACAAGGGATATCCCGGCATCGTCATGCTGGCCATCCGTTCAGGTGTACCCATATTACCAGTGGTGTTTTACGGCAATGAGAACCTGAAGATCAAATTGGCGAAACGCACCCACATGATGATCAAAGTGGGTGAGCCCTTTAGGATTGACACCAAGGGAGCAGCTTTTTCAAAAGAAGTGCGCACCCAGGTGACAGACGAGATCATGTACGAGATCGCCGCCCTGCTGCCCGAGAAGAACCGCGGTGTCTACGCTGACCTGGCGCAAAATAAACGCGAGTATTTGAATTTTGATAAGTAGTATTTAGAATTATCACAAAAGATCACCTTGACAAGGTTTTTACTAACCTTGTCAAGGTGATCTTAATGATTAATTTTTAAAGCATTAATGATTTGCTGCAAAAAGACAATTTTCGATGTTAATGCTATTCTTGTTGACGCAGTTCAAATGAATGTGGTATTATTTACTAAGTGGGCCCGTTCACTGAACGGGCTTCTGTTAAATAGTTAAAATCAGGAGAAAAAACTATCAGTACTCAAACGTTTCGCGTAAATGAATTGATCCGGGTAAACGAAGTTCGCTTAATTGGACCCGAAAACGAAAACATCGGAGTGGTTCCCATCCAAAAAGCATTGCAGATTGCCCGCGAAGCTGAGCTGGATCTTGTGGAAGTTGCCCCCAATTCTGAACCCCCTGTATGCAGAGTGATGGATTTTGGTAAGTTCCTTTACGAACGAACCAAAAAAGACAAGGAAGCCCGTAAAGCCCAGACCAAGATCGAGGTCAAGGAGATTCGGCTGCGCCCAAAGACCAACGAGCATCACCGCGGATTCAAGACCCGCGATGCCCGCAAATGGCTTTTGGAGGGCAACAAGGTCAAAGTCACCATCCGCTTCAGAGGACGCGAAATCACTTATCCTGAGATCGCACTTGAAGACTTACGCGAGATCGCTCAGGAACTGGCCGATGTGGCTGTGATCGAACAATCCCCC
>DAIEPS010000019.1 GCA_027348305.1 Anaerolineaceae bacterium
TTTGAAGGTTGCTGAAGCAGATGTTATCGCGGCCATCACCTCTGGCGGATTGAAAGCCAAGAAAATCGGTGAGTCTTACCGTATCAGCAAGGAAGCACTCGAGAACTTCCTCAAAGAATAATTTAGAGAACGCGTAAAAAAGGCAGCCCGGTTTAACCTACCGGGCTGTTTTCATTAATTAAGCGAGTGTATAATTCTTATGCTGTGAATATTGCATCAAAGGTGGCTTGATGAAACTTCAAGAATACCAGTCGAAGATTTTGTTCACTATGTACAATATTCCCGTTCCGAACGGGAGAATCGCTGAATCGATCGGCGAAGTTAAGCAAATAAGTGAAGAGTTGGGCGGCAGGGTGGTCATAAAGGCCCAGGTTTTGTCTGGTGGCCGAGGCAAGGCGGGCGGGGTTAGGATCGCCAAAACCATTGACGAAGCTGAAGAGTACGCAAACCAAATATTAGGCAAAGAGATCTATGGAATGCCTGTTCGCAAGGTATTGGTGGATGAAATGATCTCGATCGATAAAGAGATCTACCTGAGCATCGCGAATGACCGCAATTCTCAAAAACCGATACTAATGGCCTCAAGTTTTGGCGGTATGGATATTGAGGAAGTTTCACGTAGCAATCCCGAAAAAATTGTCAAAAGAGTGATCGATCCATTGTTGGGGCTTCGCGATTATCAGTTGCGAGATGTGGCTATCAATATAGATCTTGACCGTGATTATTGGCAGGATTTCAGCACCATCATCCATCAACTCTGGAAAGTCTATGTGGATTGTGATGCCACGCTCGTTGAAGTCAATCCCCTGGTCATTACTTCAGAAAAGAAATTGACCGCCTTGGATGCCAAGGTTGTTTTGGATGACAACGCAATGTTCAGGCATCCCAACCTCAATGATCTGCGTGATAAAGATGCTGTACCTCCTTCTGAAACACAAGGCCGTAAGATCGGTGTTTCTTTTATCAAGATGGAAGGCAATATCGGTTGCCTGGTAAACGGAGCCGGTCTCGCCATGGCGACCATGGATATCATCAAGGAATTGGGCGGAGAAGCTGCCAACTTTTTGGATATTGGCGGCGGAGCAAATGCCAAAAAAGTGGAAGAGTCGCTGCGTTTGATCCTGTCGGACGAAAAAGTGAAAGCCATTTTGATCAACGTCTTTGGCGGAATTACCCGTTGTGATGAAGTTGCCAAAGGTATTTTGAGCGCTTTCAAAGAGATCCAGACCAATATCCCGATCGTGGTCCGACTGGTGGGAACAAATGATAAAGAAGGGCTGCGTTTGCTGCAAGACACAGAACTGATCCCCGCTGGGAGTTTGCTTGAAGCAGCCACCATCGCAGTTGGCAAAGCCGGGGAGGGGAAAGCATGAGTATTTTGGTGAACAAAGACACTCGCCTGTTGGTTCAGGGCATTACCGGTAACGAAGGTTTGTTCCATACTGAACAGATGTTGAGCTACAAAACCAATATTGTTGCCGGCGTCACCCCTGGCAAGGGTGGCGATTGGGTTTTAAATGGCAAGATCCCCGTGTTTGATTCAGTGCAATCAGCCGTAGATGTGACCGGTGCCAACGCAAGCGTCATTTTTGTGCCGGCTCGTTTTGTCGGTGATGCTATTTTTGAGGCTGTGGATGCCGAGATCCCTTTGGTGGTGTGCATCACCGAAGGCGCGCCGATCCAGGATATGATGAGGGTCAAGCAATATCTTTCCTCAAGGAGCACACGTTTGATCGGGCCTAACTGCCCGGGACTGCTGACGCCTGGTGAAGCCAAAGTTGGCATCATCCCCGGCAACATTGCTTTTTCCGGCAACATTGGCGTGATCTCCCGGTCAGGCACTTTGACGTATGAAGTGTTGTACGCCTTGAACCAAAATGGGATGGGTGTCTCCACATGCGTGGGGATTGGCGGCGATCCGGTCAAGGGAATGAATTTTGTAGATTGCCTGGAATTGTTCGAAGCAGATGCGAGAACTGATGCCGTGGTGATGATTGGCGAAATTGGCGGCAATGATGAAGAAATCGCTGCCAATTATATTTCGGCAAACATGACCAAGCCTGTTGTAGCCTTTATTGCGGGTATTTCAGCGCCTCCTGGCAAACGCATGGGGCATGCCGGTGCGTTGATCGAAGGAAATTCAGGAACTGCCCAAAGCAAGATCCAGGCACTTCAGTCGATAGGCGTAAAAATAGCCCGTTATCCTGAAGAGATTCCGGGCTTAATTACTGTTTAGTACCGTCCAGAGGTGTGGAGACCGCACCAGGTAACAACGCGTTTATTTTTTGTGGCTGTCGATGTAGGTTACTGCATCTGAAACTGTTTTGATATTGCGTGCGTCTTCATCGTTAATGTTGATATCGAATTTCTCGCAAAAACCATCGATCAGAAAGAATTGATCCATTGAATCTGCTTTCAGGTCTTCAACGAATCGGGTTTCTGCTTTTACTTCCTTGGCATCCACTTTCAGAACATCTACGATGACTTCTGTAACTTTGTTCAATGTTTCACTCATCTTAAAAGCCTCCTGGCGGTAGTTGTGTAATCGAATACGATAAATTGTAACGATCCTTAATATTCTGTCAAGGACTGTTTTATCACAAAATCGTATCCTTATCTACAAAACACTTTTTATTCATTTTAGTTATGGCTATAAGACGCATGAGGTGCTGAATTTTGGAATAGTTGTTCGTTGTTTTGGTATACTCAAAGCAGGAAATGAGGAGCTATGGATGATTCTCCGCGGCTGACAAAAAGTCGAAAACAAGATCATATTGAGATCAACCTGCGTAAGGATGTGCAATCTCTGCTTGCCACAGGTTTTGACCTCTATCACTTTGATCATGATCCACTTCCTGAAATTGACCTCAAGAACATTTCAACGGAGTGCACTTTCCTGGGAAAAACGATCCAGGCTCCGCTGTTGATCTCTTCCATGACAGGTGGAACCGTTGAGGGGCTGAAGATTAACAGGAACCTGGCTGAGGCAGCTCAGTTGCGCGGAATCGCCCTTGGGTTGGGGTCTGGCAGGGCGGGGCTTGATTCTGAAGAAGCGGCCAGGACCTATCAATTGAGGAAATGGGCGCCTTCCATTCCCATATATGCCAACCTGGGCGCGATCCAGCTCAATTACGGCTGTGGTGTGGACGAATGCAGGCGCGTGGTTGAAATGGCCGGGGCGGACGCCTTGATATTGCATCTCAATTCTTTACAAGAAGCGCTTCAGCCCGAAGGACAAACCAATTTCGCCGGGTTGTTAACGAAAATTGAAGTCATTTGTAAAGCACTTGGTGTTCCCGTGATTGCCAAGGAAGTAGGCTGGGGCATCAATGGGCAGACTGCCAAACGCCTGGTGGATGCAGGAGTGAGCTGCATCGATGTTGCCGGTGCCGGCGGTACCTCCTGGTCTGAGGTGGAAAAACACCGCAACTCCTCTGAGGAGCGCATCCGCATCAGCTCGCATTTTAAAGATTGGGGCCTGCCGACTGCAGAAGCTGTTCAGGAAGTCTGCCAGACCTTGCCAAATATTCCGGTGATCGCTTCAGGCGGACTGCGCAAAGGGATCGATATTGCCAAAAGTCTTGCGCTTGGAGCTGCGATGGCTGGGATAGCTGGCGGCTTTTTGAAAGCTGCCACACAGTCCAGTGCGGAAGTGGTCAGGCTGATCGATGAATTAATCCTCGAGTTGCGCATAGTCATGTTTGCGGTGGGAGCTGGATCGATTGAACAAATGAAACAGACCCCCATTTATAAGAGTTCCATCCATGACTGAGTCGATCAAAATTCCAGAATTACGATCAGCGATTGATGCAGAACTGCACGACTGCCTGGATCAACTGCTTAAAAATTACCCATCCGAGTATGGCTCAATGCTGAAATACCAATTGGGCTGGGAGGGTGAACACAGCGGACTTGAAGCCCAGGGAAAACGTATCCGCCCATTATTGGTCTTGCTCGCCAATCATGCCTGTGGCGGAGATTGGCGTAAAGCGCTGCCGGCAGCCGCGGCGGTGGAATTGGTGCATAATTTTTCATTGATCCACGATGATATTCAGGATCGCAGCGAGACCCGCCGCGGAAGGAAAACGGTGTGGGTCAAATGGGGAGAAGCACAGGCCATTAATGCCGGGGATGCCATGCTAACCACGGCACACCTCTCACTGTTTCGGTTGGAAAATGATCTGGAACCAATGCGATTAAATCAGGCGGTGAGACTGCTTCAATCCGCTTGTTTGAAGCTCACCCGCGGACAGTATCTCGATATCGCTTTTGAAGATCAAAATGACCTGCCCATGGACTTGTATTGGCAGATGGTCGAAGGCAAAACTGGAGCCTTGCTGGCGGCTTGCCTTGGATTGGGCGCTTTGACCAGTCTGGCAGATGAATCACTTTGGCGCAGTCTCATGGATTTTGGCAGCAAAATTGGCGCAGCTTTTCAAGTGCAGGATGACTGGCTTGGGATCTGGGGTGACAATCTGTTGACTGGAAAATCTAGCACGAGTGATCTGGTGGCTAAAAAGAAAACTTATCCTGTTCTGCTGGGAATTCAAAATCGCAAAGATTTTTACCGGGAATGGGAGACATTATCTTCGGTTTCGAATGAAGATGCTGTGAGGCTTGCGGTTCTGCTAGAACGGTAAGGCTGTGCGCAAAGTACCAGTCAAAAGTTCGAACAACTTTATGCAGATGCCTTTGAATTACTGGATTCATTGAAATTTGATGTAGTAAAAATCGATCCTCTAAAAGAGGTTGTCAGGGGATTGTTCGGGCGCAACAAGTAATCCTTAGTTGGGGGAAGCGAGATGTTTAAGCTGTTTGGCCGTATTGAGTTTTATTTGTTCCTCGGCCAGCTCAAAAAGTGTTTTCTCAGTTTCAGGGTCAACGTATTCCGGTACCAATTCAGAAAATGGCAGGATCAAATGGGCATAACGGAAAAGGTTATCGTCTAAAACCTCTCCGTTAAATATGATGATGTCCAGGTCAATGGTGCGGGGGGCGTTCTTGTCTTCCTGTCTTACCCGGCCAAGTACCTCTTCAATATGGCAAAGGCATTGTTCTTTAAGCGTATATGCGTCGAGATCGGTTTCGAGCATAACGGCTGTGTTTAAGAAATCAGCACCTTCACTGCCGACCGGCTTGGTTTGCCAGGTGTGCGACACATCATAAACCAGAAAATTCTGTTCCAAATAGCCAAGCGCTAAAAGAATATTTTTCTCTGGATCGATGTTTGACCCCAGCAGCACATAGGCTTCGTTCATAATCGCTATTGCTCTCGAATGATTTCCACACCGACAGAGCGCGAGAAACGGACTGCGCCTGGTTTTTCAACACGCACAAGGACGGAATGCACTTTCTTATCTTCCAGGCAGAGTTTGGCAATGTCTTCAGCGAGGGCTTCTACGGTGAAACGTTTGATGGTTTCAGTATGCGCCAGTACCTTCTTGGCAATGGTGCGGTAATTTACCGAGTCTTCCACATTATCCGATCTTCCGGCCGCGGATATATCCGTGGAAATTTCAATATTGACGAGAATATCCTGAGGTTGTTCACGTTCACGTTCAGAAATGCCGATCACGCCGCGAATGAGAAGATCTTTGATCAAAATTTTATCCATCCGAACTCCCTATCCTATTAAACAAGATGACGACCGCCATCCAGATGGATGATCTCGCCGGTAATATATGCTGGCGCAGACAACAGCCAGACGATCAATTCTTCCAATTCTTCCAATTTGGACCAGCGCTGCATGGGCACGTTTTTGATCAAGGCTGGCGAAAAATCCTCAACGCCGGGAGGCAAGATAGCTCCAAGTGCGATGCCGTTGACGATGATGCCTGGTGCAAGTGACAGCGCCATCGAACTGGTCATGGATGCCAGGGCTGATTTGCTGATGGTGTACGGAAAGTGATCCTTCCCCGGTCTTAATGCCCGCCAATCCAGCATATTGATGATCCGCCCAGGCTGTTGAGCTTTAAAATAGCTGGCAAACGCCTGGCTGAGAAGGAATGGCGCGGTGAGATTGACCTGGATGTGCTCCGTCCAATCTTGAATTGTGGTATTCGCCAGGTCAACCGATTTAAAGATGGCTGAATTGTTGATCAGGGCAGTAACCGGTGCAAGTGCAAATGAGGACTGCATCAGCTTCTGGGTTTGTTCCAGGTTGGAAAGGTCAGCCTCAATGATCCATGCTTTTTGACCCATGCCGCGGATTTGTGCAGCGACATCCTCTGCGTCGGCGGAGGAGTGCGCGTGGTGCACGATCACATCCGCACCGCTGCGGGCGGCTGCCAGCGCCATTACTCTGCCAAGGCGTCTCGCTCCGCCGGTGATAAGAATGGTCTGACCTGTTAATAAAGAGGATTTTTCACTCATAACTAATATAGTATGTGGGATTTTTATAGACCTGTCAATAGCGTTCGTGGGCAAGTAACAAAATTGTAACTTGACAAATCAGACAAAAAAGGCTATATTTAAATCGACCCCTCCCCATAGGGGGTGGGTTAAGGAGAGCCATGAAACATGAATCCAGCGTGCTGAGGTTGAAAACCATTGAAGGCCATGTCAAAGGGGTAACCCGCATGGTTGAAAATGGTGAGTACTGCATTGATGTGATCCGCCAAATTCAAGCTGTTCAGGCCGCATTGAACAAAGTAACCACCCAAATTTTGGATGAACACTTGAATTCCTGTGTCATCACGGCCATCCGCGGAGATGACCCCCAGGAAAGGGAACGCGTCTTAAAAGAAATAGCTGAAATATATGAACATGCCGGAAAATTATAAATAGGAGAGTAAAAATGACAACCGTAAAATATTCAGTACCAGCCATCAATTGTAACCACTGTGTCCATACTATTAAATCAGAATTGAGCGAACTCGACGGCGTTAAGGCCGTTTCTGCAGATGCCGCCACCAAGGAAGTGGTCGTGGATTTCGATGCCCCCGCGACACCTGAATCCATTGAATCTTTATTGGCTGAGATCAATTATCCGGTAAAGAAATAGCCTTCGTTCAAGAAAGCAAAAATGTCTGAACTCAAGCAAGTGATCTTGCCAATCACAGGCATGACCTGTGCCAACTGCGTCGCCACGGTGGAACGCAGTTTAAAGAAGGACAAAGCCGTGCAAACGGCTTTGGTGAACCTTTCCAGTGAGCGGGCGACGATCGAATTTAATCCTGTTGATACGGATCTTCCGAACTTGATCGGACGCATCGAGCGCGCCGGCTACGGCATCGCATCGGGCGAGTTGGATATATGGGTCAAAGGTCTCGCTGACAGCAGCGACGCTAACAGGCTTGAAAAGAAACTGCTTTCTCTTGAAGGTATCCTTGAAGCCCAGGTCAATTTATCCTCTGAACACGCCCGCATCAAGTTCATTCCGACTTTGGTTAGTGCGGCAGAGATCCGCAGCGGGATCAAGAGTGCGGGCTTTGAGATGGTCGATACCGGCGCGGACGCGAAGGATGTCGAAGGGCAGGCACGCGAAGCTGAGATCAACCACCAGAAGAAACTGTTGATTATCGGTATCGTCTTTTCGTTGCCCCTGCTTCTCCTTTCCATGGGAGGGGACTTTGGGCTGCTGCCGATGGAAATCACGCATACGCTGTGGTTTAAGCTCGTGTTGATGGCGCTGGCCATCCCGGTGCAGTTCTATGTCGGCTGGCAGTATTATGTCGGTGCTTTCAAGGCGCTGCGCAACGGGTCTGCCAATATGGACGTGCTGGTTGCGCTGGGATCTTCCACGGCATTCATCTATTCCATCCCTGTGGCCTTTGGCTTGCTGAGCGGTCACGTTTACTTCGAAACTGCAGCCATCATCATCACCTTGATCAAACTGGGTAAATATCTTGAGGCGAAAGCCAAAGGCAGAACCTCAGAGGCCATCAAGAAACTGATGAGTCTGCAGGCGAACACTGCCCGTGTAATCCGCAGTGGTGTGGAAACGGATGTTTCAATTGATGATGTGGTACTCAATGATGTGATTTTGGTACGGCCGGGTGAAAAGGTGCCGGTCGATGGGGTGGTCCTCGAAGGACACTCCTCAGTGGATGAATCCATGCTGACAGGTGAATCCATTCCGGTGGAAAAAAGCACGGATTCCCCTGTGATTGGCGCAACGCTCAATAAAACTGGCTCATTTAAATTCAAAGCAACCCGAATTGGCCGCGATACTGCGCTTGCACAGATTATCAAACTGGTGGAAGACGCGCAGGGCAGCAAGGCGCCCATCCAGAAACTGGCAGACCAGGTTTCGGCCATTTTTGTACCAGTGGTCATTGGTCTGGCTCTGCTCACCTTTTTGGGATGGTTCTTCTTCGGCCCGGCGCTGCCGGTGAATGCGGATATTTCCAATTTCACCCGTGCGTTGATCAATATGGTGGCCGTACTGGTGATTGCCTGTCCGTGTGCCATGGGGCTGGCCACACCCACCGCCATTATGGTGGGCACGGGGCGCGGCGCAGCCATGGGTGTTTTGATCAAATCCTCAGAAGCACTCGAACGGGCTGGCTCCGTGAAAATGGTCGTGCTGGATAAAACCGGCACCATTACCCGCGGACGTCCTGAAGTGACCGATATTTTGCCTTTGGGCAAGGTTAATGAAACCGATCTGCTTGAATTGGCTGCCAGCCTCGAAAAATTCAGCGAACATCCGCTGGGTGAGGCAATTGTTGCCGAAGCCGGGAATAAGTCTTTACAGCTACGAGAACCGGAAAGTTTTCAATCTGAAACCGGTTTGGGCGTGATCGGCATTGTCAAAGAGCAGAAAGTGATTGTTGGAAACCTGAAATTAATGGCGCGTGAAGGGATTGCCCTCGATGCGTATCAATCGAAATTTGAACGACTGCAGCAGGAAGGCAAAACGGTTATGCTGGTCGCTGTAGAAGGTGTTCTGGCCGGTATCATTGCTGTTGCCGATCAGGTAAAGGAAGGGTCGAAAGAAGCCATCCAGGATCTGCATGACCTTGGGCTCAAAGTGGCCATGATCACAGGTGATAATCAACAAACTGCAAACGCTGTCGCCCGCCTTGTCGGGGTGGATACCATCCTGGCCGAAGTCATGCCCGGTGATAAAGCGGCCGAAGTGAAGAAACTGCAGGAGACCGGAATCGCCGTGGCCATGGTGGGGGACGGCATCAACGATGCACCTGCCTTAACCCAGGCGGATGTCGGCATCGCCATTGGCACTGGTACGGATATCGCCATGGCTTCAGCCCAGGTGGTTTTGATCAGCGGTGACCTGCGTGGAGTGGTCAAAGCCATCACGCTTTCACGAAAAACGCTGTCAACCATCAAGCAAAACCTGTTCTGGGCCTTCTTCTATAACGTGGTGTTGATCCCGGTTGCGGCATTTGGTTTGCTCATGCCCATGCTGGCAGCAGGCGCCATGGCTTTCAGCAGCGTCTTTGTGGTCACCAACAGCTTGAGGCTTAATCGCAAGAAGTTGGTATAAAAAATTGATATTTCATAAAAAAAGGATTGTCTAGACAAAACAGGCAGTCCTTTTTTGTCTTAATAAAGGTGCAGGTGGTAAAATTACGCATAATTTACGGAGGATAGCATGAACGACGATTTTCAGAATAAAGCCATTAATACCCTCAGATTTTTATCCGCGGACGGTGTACAGCAGGCCAACTCAGGTCATCCAGGGCTGCCCATGGGTGCTGCCGCCATCGCATTCACAATTTGGACGAAACACTTAAAGTTTGATCCGCAAAACCCGGATTGGGCTGACCGCGATCGATTCATCCTTTCAGGCGGGCATGGCTCCATGCTGCTTTACAGCCTGCTGCATTTAACCGGCTTCAAAGTCACGCTGGATGATCTCAAACATTTCCGCCAGTGGGGTTCGAATACCCCCGGGCATCCCGAATACGGTTTTACCCCCGGTGTGGATACCACCACCGGTCCGCTGGGTCAGGGTCTTTCAAACGGCGTTGGCATGGCCATCGCAGAAGCACACCTGGCAGCGGAATTCAACAAGCCCGATCAGAAAATCGTCGATCATTATGTTTACGGCATTGTCACGGATGGAGACCTTCAAGAGGGCGTCGCCAGCGAGGCAGCCTCTCTTGGCGGCCACTTGAAACTGGGCAAAATCATTTATTGTTACGATGACAATCACATCAGCATTGATGGCTCCACTTCATTATCATTCACAGAGGACCGCGGTAAGCGTTTCGAAGCTTATGGCTGGCATGTTTCTTATGTAGCCGATGGCAATGACGTGGATGAAATTGACCGCGCCATACAGGCTGCCAAGTTGGATCCGCGTCCGTCGTTGATCGTCTGCCGCACCCATATCGGGTTCGGCATGCCCAACCGCCAGGATACTTCAAAAGCTCACGGAGAGCCGCCCGGTGATGATGAACTGAACGCCGCCAAACGCAACCTGGGCTGGCCAGAAGAACCTCGCTTCTTGGTGCCTGATGATGTCAAGGCATTCTTCCTCAAGGCAGGCGAAAAAGGTGCTGCTAGTAAATTAAAATGGGATGCCGCGCTTGAAAAATACACCAAAGCTTACCCGTCCGAGGGTAAGGAATTTACCCGCCGCATGAGTGGCAAATTGCCCGCCGGGTGGGAATCCGCTTTGCCGGTATTCGCGGCGGATGCCAAGGGCATCGCTTCCCGCGTTGCCTCAGGCCAAACCCTCAACGCACTTGCTGCTGTTCTACCCGAATTGATGGGCGGCTCCGCTGATCTGACCCCTTCCAACAACACCTGGCTGAAGGAATCCACAGCTTTCCAACCGGATAACCCGATCGGACGCTATTTGCATTTTGGGGTGCGCGAACACGGCATGGGTGCAGTAGTGAACGGTATTGCCTATCATAAAGGGCTAATTCCGTTCGGCGCGACTTTTTTGGTATTTACTGATTATATGCGCGGAGCCATCCGCGTGGGGGCGTTCACTCACCTGCAGACAATCTGGGTGATGACCCATGACAGCATCGGCTTGGGTGAAGATGGCCCGACACATCAGCCAGTCGAACACCTGGCTGCCTTGCGCGCCATCCCGAACCTGACCGTCATCCGTCCCGCGGACGCCAACGAGACCGCACAGGCCTGGCGTGCGGCCGTCGAGAACACACATGGCCCTACTCTCCTGGCGTTATCCCGTCAAAACCTGCCCATCGCGGACCGCAGCCAAATGGCTTCAGCCGAAGGCACTTTAAAAGGCGCTTATGTTTTGGCTGATCTTGGTAAAGGCAAACCCGAGATCATCCTCATGGCTTCAGGGTCCGAGGTTGATCTGATCGTCAAAGCCGGTCAGGAACTTGCTGATGCCGGGCATTCGGTCAGGGTCGTTTCATTCCCTAGTTGGGAATTATTTGAGAAAACAGACCAGTCATACAAAGACAGTGTCTTGATCCCTGGTGTCAAAGCGCGTTTGGCAGTGGAATGCGGCATCGCCCAGGGCTGGGAGAAATTTACCGGCCTTGAGGGTGAGATCATCGCAATGACCGGTTATGGCGCATCCGCACCAGCGTCTGTTTTGATGGAAAAATTCGGCTTCACTGTCAGGAATGTTGTCGATACTGCCAAGTCACTCTTGAATGCGGAGAAGTAAAATGCAAATTGCTGTTGCCTGTGACCATGCCGGATTCCCCTTGAAGGACGAAGTCATTGCCGCCCTCGAAGAAGTAGGTTGCTCGATCCTCGATTTGGGCACTTATGATCAAGAACCGGTGGATTACCCTGATTATGCAGAGAAAGCCGGCCGCGCCATCATCAACGGGCAGGCTGAACGGGCTGTTGTGATCTGTGGATCCGGTGTTGGCGCCTGTATAGCGGCCAATAAAATAAAGGGCGTTTATGCCTGTAATATTAGTGATGTATATTCCGCCCGTCAGGGTGTTGAACACGACAACATGAATATGTTGTGTATGGGCGCCCGTGTGATCGGCCCAGAAATAGCCAAGGATCTTGCAAAGGCTTTTGTTTCGGCACATTTCTCGACTGAAGAACGTCACAGGCGCCGAGTCGGAAAGATCTTAAAATTGGAAGCCAATGGTAAATAAGAATAATTATTGCTGATAAGTTAAGGAATCAGGTGAAAAGTGAATAATATAGATGTTCTTCACAAATTGGGGCAATCCCTCTGGTATGACAATATTCAACGCTCCCTGTTGGATAACGGCGCGTTAAAAGCCATGATTGACAGGGGCGAGATCAAAGGGGTGACTTCAAACCCCAGTATTTTTAATAACGCCATCGCAAAATCCACGGATTACGATTCCGCGCTTCAACCCCTGGCCTGGTCAGGTTTGACTGCAGAAGAGATCTTCTGGGAGTTGGCCGTTAAGGATATTCAGGATGCGGCGGATCTGTTCGCTCCAATTTACGAAAGCACAAAACACAAGGACGGTTACGTCAGCCTTGAGGTAAGTCCATTTCTGGCCCGCGATACCCGCACGACTGTGCAGGAAGCCAAACGACTGTGGCATAAGGTGAACCGCCCCAACCTGATGATCAAGATCCCCGCAACCCTCGAAGGGCTGCCCGCGATCCGCGAGACCATCGCTGAAGGTATTAACGTCAATGTGACCCTGATCTTCTCACTGGAGCGTTACAAGGCCGTGATCAACGCCTTCCTCTTGGGTCTTGAAGACCGTGTCAACAAAGGGCTGAGCATTGAATCAATTGCTTCGGTGGCATCTTTCTTTGTCTCGCGTGTGGATACCAAAGTCGATGCAATGATTGCCAAAGATCATCCAACAGATGGTGCTGCCCTGCTGGGCAAAGCCGCCATTGCCAATGCCAAACTGGCATACGAGTTGTTTATTCAGGAATTTTCAACGGAACGTTTTGCACAGTTACAACAGAAAGGCGCGCAGAAGCAGCGTCCGTTGTGGGCTTCAACCAGCACCAAGAACCCCAATTATCGAGATGTGATCTATATCGAAGAATTGATAGGCGATGACACTGTGAATACCGTTCCGCCTGCCACTTTGACCGCCTTTGGCGATCACGGCAAAGCCAAATTAACCATCGGTAACGACCTGGCTGCTGCCAAAGATGACCTTTCTAAACTGGAAAAACTAGGCATTTCCATGTCCGTGGTTACACAGGAATTGGAAGATGAGGGAGTGAAATCGTTCGCGGATGCATTTACCTCACTTTTGGCGAGCGTTGAAGCGCGCAGACTTGAACAAACATCCGGAATAGAAAAGATAACCGCTTCCGTTCAAAAACGACTGGCAAAGCTGGAAAAACTCGATTTTGTGAAGCGTATGATCGCCCATGATCCTGTTCTATGGACTAAAGATGTCAAAGGTCAGGATGAGATCCGTATCCGCATGGATTGGTTGAGTGCGCCCTGGGATTCAGAATCCCTGCTGCCGCAGTTGGAAACCCTGCTGGTGGAGTGCCGCAAGTCTGGCTTCACCCATGCACTGCTCCTGGGCATGGGCGGATCATCCCTTGCACCCGAGGTATTGAGGCTGATCAATGGCCAGACTGAATACAAAGCCAACCTCGGCCTTGATCTGAGCGTGCTTGATAGCACCAACCCGGATGAAGTGCTGCTGGCCCGCAAACGTTCACCGCTTGAAAAGACACTTTACATCGTCGCCAGCAAGTCAGGCACCACCGGCGAGATCAACGCCTTCTTCCAATATTTCTGGGCTGAAGTCTCAAAGATATTTGGTGACAAAGCGGGGGATCATTTCCTTGCCATCACTGACCCCGGAACCAAGCTGGATGAATTGGCCAGGGAGCGCAAGTTCTTTAAAGTGATCAACGCCAACCCACATGTCGGCGGCAGAAATTCTGCACTTACGGCTTTCGGCCTGGTACCTGCCGCGCTGCTGGGCATTGATGTGAAGGAATTCCTGAAAAAAACACAGGTATTGGCAAAACAATGCCAGCCTGAGAATAACATCCATGCCAACCCGGGCGTGGTTTTAGGCGCACTTATGGCAGAAGCCGCATTTGACGGCCTGGATAAACTGACCGTGGTGACCGATTCCGCTTGGTCCGCTTTTGGAAACTGGTTTGAACAATTGGTAGCCGAAAGCAGCGGCAAGGAAGGGCGCGGCATCGTGCCGGTAGCCACTGAGCCAAACCTGCCCGTCGCTCAATATGGCAGAGATCGCCTGTTCATCTACATTGGCAGCAACGCGGCTGATAATGCTTTTGTCAAAGAATTACGTCAGGCGGGTCAGCCTTTGATCGCCATGCATGTTACCTCTTCCATGGATCTGGGCGCGCAGTTCTACCTGTGGGAAGTTGCCACGGCTGTGGCCTGCTCCATCCTCGGCGTGAATTCGTTCGATCAACCTGATGTGCAAGACGCCAAAACACGCACCTTGAAAGGCATCGCCGCCTTCAAAGAGACCGGCAAGCTTGATTTCGGCACTCCTGTGATCACATTTGCTTCAGGGGATGTGTATTCCAACCAGGTATTTGACTGGAAGAAAGCCCAATCCCTGGCTGAAGTCATTGATAACTACCTGAAGAAATTCGTGCACAAAGCGGATTATGTTGCGATCAACGCCTTCTTACCGCGTACCGCTCAGATGGAAGCCGAACTTCAGACTTTCCGACGTCACATCCTCGATAATCATGCCAACGCTGTGACACTTGGCTTTGGTCCGCGTTTCTTGCACTCTACCGGTCAGCTTCACAAGGGTGGACCCGATATTGGTGTGTTCATTGAATTCACCTCTGAATCGGAAGCAGATATGGACATCCCGAACGAGGGGTTAACCTTCGGAACCATGGCCATGGCCCAGGCGCTGGGTGATTACCAGGCGCTTGAAGCAAGAGGTCGTCGGTTGCTGCGCATCCATCTGCGCAAGCCATCTTTAAAGGATCTATAACTTAATGGATCGAATCGACGATTTTCAGGCTTACCGAGAGAAGATGAACGCCAGGATACTGGATATTGAGCATCTCGGCATTAAACGCTTCTTTAACCTCGACACCAAAGCCTATGAAGAAGCGGCTCTGGACCCCAAGACCAAGGAACTACTCGGCCTGGTGGCTTCCATGGTGCTGCGCTGCAACGACTGCATTGATTATCACATCCTCACCTGTGTGGATGCCGGCTGGACGGACGCTGAACTCTATGATGCATTTAATGTGGCTCTGGTGGTGGGCGGCAGTATCGTTATTCCCCATTTACGGCATGCCGTCGAAACGCTTGACCTTTATAGGCAGAAAAAGTAATAAAACACCAATCTTGACAAGGCTATTTTAAGCCTTGTCAAGGTTGGTCTTACAAAGGTTCTAAAAACGGGGAGGTTCGCGCGAAGCGTCCACTTGCTGGATGAACCGCCTCTACGTTATTAATATCATTATTTACTTGAAAACAACTTCCTCATCAATCTCATAAAACCGGCACCTGCAATAATTCCAACAGCCACTTCAAGCGGATGCGAGAGCGCCCACAACAGCCCCTGGCCAATTTTTCTGACCAGTGAGATGCCCATGGCGGAGCGGTCAGGAGGTATCACTTCAGTACTCCAATCGAGATCGAGCAGGCGGGGCATAAAGTTGTTAGCCACGCAACCTTCAAGGCTGAAGATATAAATATGGTCTACGGCTTTGCTGGCAAGCAGCAGGTCGCGCTTCAGGTCGATCCAGCGCATCGTTTTCAGTGGAGGAACGCCTTCGATCACAACACCGCCGCCGGTGCTGCCAACGCCCACGGCCTGGCACTGTTTGGCGTAACTCCAGAGGATGGAGTCTTCATACTTTGGGAAGAAGCTTGAATAAAGCATCAACACTTCACGATCCGCGGATAACGGCGGGATACCCAGCGTTTTCGCCAGCACATTT
>DAIEPS010000001.1 GCA_027348305.1 Anaerolineaceae bacterium
CATCAAAAAAGCGGTCGAGTATGTACAGAAAATTGGCGCCGGCAAAGGTTCTACCAATTATCGTCTGCGCGACTGGCTGATCTCAAGACAGAGATATTGGGGTGCCCCCATCCCCATGATCTACTGCCCGACCTGCGGCGTGCAGCCCGTCCCTGAGGATCAACTGCCTGTGGTGCTGCCCGAAGATGTGGAATGGAAGCCGACCGGCGAAAGCCCGTTGAAACTGCATCCCACCTGGCGTTTCACCACCTGCCCCAAATGCGGCGGCAAGGCGGAACGGGAAACGGACACCATGGATACCTTCATGTGCTCGTCCTGGTATCCGCTGCGCTACCTCAGCCCGGACTATGACAAGGGTCCGTTTGACCCCAAGGAATACAACTACTGGATGCCCGTGGATGTGTATACCGGCGGCATTGAACACGCCACCATGCATCTGCTCTATGTGCGTTTCTTCCATAAAGCGATGCGCGATATGGGCATTACTGAAGGCAATGAACCCATGCTGCAATTACGCAATCAGGGCATGGTTCTCGGCGAAGACTCTGAAAAGATGTCCAAGAGCCGCGGAAACGTGGTGGCGCCAGACAACCTGGTGCAATCCTACGGTGCGGATACAACGCGCGCTTACCTGATGTTCTTCTCCAGGTGGGATATGGGCGGTCCGTGGAGCAGCGGCGGTATCGACGGTACTTCACGCTGGCTGCGCCGCTTATGGAATACCATTCTGGAACCTGTGCAGACTGGTAAACCCGGCGAAGAGGCAGTCAAAGCGCTGCGCCGCAAGCTGCATCAGACTTTGAAAGCGGTCACCAAAGACTACGAGACCTTCGAATTTAACACCATCGTTTCCGGTTTGATGGAGTTGCTCAACGAAATGGTGCGTGCCAAAGCGGAACTCTACGGCAGCCCGGCATGGAACGAAGCTGTTGAAATTTACTTGAAGATGCTGGCGCCTGTCACCCCGCACATCAGCGAGGAATTCTGGCAGCATATTGGCAAGCCTTACTCCATCCACACCCAATCCTGGCCGAAAGTGGATGAAGCCGCCGCCGCCGAGGATGAGATCACCCTGGTGGTTCAGGTCAACGGCAAGCTGCGCGACCGCATCGTGGTGCCTGCCGGCATATCAGATGAGGAAGCTAAAAAAGTAGCACTCGAGAGCGAATCCGTCAAAAAGACGCTCGACGGTAAAGCACCGCGCCAGGTGATCTATGTCAAAGGCCGGTTGGTTAACATCGTTATCTAAGAACATTAGATCATAACAAACTCTCACTATAAACCCTCACCCAAGCTTGGGAGAGGGTTTATTTATGATTAATCGTTGGACTTGCCGGATTTATCGTTATAATTAATTATTATTGTACCTTTGAGAGAGAGTTGATCATGAGACTTGCCGAATTGACCTGGATGGAAATTGAAGCATACCTGAAAAAAGACGATCGCGTCTTGTTGGTTTTGGGGGCTACCGAGCAGCACGGGTACATCAGCATCGGTGCGGATGTAAAGATTCCGCTTTCAATTGCCGATGCGGCATCCCAGCAAACCGGGGTGCCGGTGGCTCCGCCGTTTAACTTTGGTTGTTCCTCCTATTTCACCAAGTATCCCGGCACGATCAGCATGCGAGTGAGCACCTTCATAGCCGTGATCGAAGATATGGTGAGGTCACTCTACGGACAGGGATTCAAACGCTTTGTGATCGTCAACGGGCACGGCGGCAACAAACCCGCCAAGGTTTCGCTGGGTGAACTGGTAAATGAATTGGAAGGCATCACCATTGCCTGGTACGATTGGTACGAATCTTCATCCGTGACTGCGATTGCCAAACAGCACAATCTTGAGGGTTATCACGCCTCATGGATCGAGGCATTTCCGTTTGTGCGGCAAGCCAATATGCCGTCAGGTGATAAAGCGCCTTTTACCACCAACCTTATCCTCAGTTCTGAAGAGGTTAAGAAAGCCATTGGTGATGGCGTCTACGGCGGTCCGTATCACGTGGAGGATGCCATTATGGGCGAGATCTTTGCCGCAAGTGTGCGCGACGTGCTGCATATCCTTCAATTTGGTGGATAAGCCACTTCCATCCAAGAACCGGGTTTCTAAAGAGAAACCCGGTTCTTTTTTGCCAACCTTAAGAAAATTTGACGATTCTCACCCGATAGGGCACAATTGATTTATGAATAAGAATGCCCGCTTGATCCAAAAAGCCCGAACTGCCGGGATATTATTTCCGCTCATCGTGTTGTTTGGCTTTCTGGCCGGGGGACTGGTGATATGGCAGGCGTGGCTGTTAAGTGACGTGATCTCAAAGGTATTTCTATCAAAACAAACCCTGATTCAGGTGATGCCTTTATTGCGCATCACACTGGGGGTCGTGCTCGCTCGCGCCCTTTTCACCATGATCAATGAAAGCCTGGCAGGCAGGCTGGCGGTGAAGATCAAGAACGGACTGCGTGAAGAACTCATTAGCAAGATCAACAGATTAGGCCCCATCTTCCTCAAGGGAGAAAAAGCCGGAGAACTGACCACAACCGCGCTGCAGGGGCTGGATGCTCTGGATGCCTATTTCAGCCAATATCTGCCTCAAATTCTGCTGGCAGCGCTTCTACCCCTGACCATCCTGATCGTGGTCTTTCCGATCGACCTGTTGACCGGCATTGTGTTTGTGATCACGGCACCGCTGATCCCGGTGTTCATGATCCTGATCGGCAAACTCTCACAGAACCACACCCAACGCCAGTGGACGGCCCTTACGCGTCTCGGAGCTTATTTTCTGGATACCCTGCAGGGGCTTTCCACCTTAATGCAGTTGGGTCGTAGCCGAGAACGCGGCGAGAAGATACGTCAGGTAAGTGAACGCTACCGTGAAGTGACCATGAACGTTTTCAAGATCACATTTCTTTCCGCTTTTGTACTTGAATTGATCGCCACCATTTCAACCGCCCTGGTGGCGGTGGAAATCGGCTTGAGGTTGCTTTATGGACGCATGGAATTTCAACAGGCTTTTTTCATTCTATTGATCGCGCCTGAATTTTATCTTCCGCTGCGCAACTTGAGTGTACGCTATCATGCCGGCATGAACGGACTGACCGCCGCCGGACGGATCTTCCAGGTATTGGATACACCCGAAGCCACTCCTTCTATGATAGAGACTTCCCCTAAAACGGACCCTTTTTTGGCTGGTTCAAGGATAGCTTTTCAAGGTGTGACATACCACTATCCCGATAACCCTGAAGCCGCTTTGGAGGGGATCAACCTTGAAATTGAAAGTGGCAAACACTACGCACTGGTCGGGGAGAGCGGTGCAGGCAAAAGCACATTGGCTCAACTGCTCATGCGTTTCATCATTCCTCAAAGCGGCATCATTCAGTTGAATAATGAAGACATCCAGGCATGGGATCTTGACCAATGGCGGAGCAAAATTGCCTGGGTGCCGCAGACTGCCAGGGTGTTCAATACCAGTCTCCTTGAAAATGTTCGCCTAAATGATTTGGCAGTTTCCAAAGACGCAGTGCTTGCTGCGCTTGAGCAAGCCGGATTGCTGCCGCTTCTATCTCACCTGCCTGATGGACTGGACACGCCCCTTTTGGAAGGCGGCGTCAGACTGAGCGGTGGGGAAGCGCGCCGGGTGGTGCTGGCCAGGGCTTTCCTTAAAAACGCGCCATTGTTGATCATGGATGAACCCACAGCCCACCTGGATCTGGATCTGGAATGTGAATTCATTGAGACTTCACAGAGACTTCAGCAGGGACGCACCACCCTGACCATTGCCCACCGTCTGGCTACGGTTACCCGGGCCGACCTGATATTTGTGCTCAAGCGCGGAAAACTGGTTGAGCAGGGCACGCACCTTGAATTGACCTCGATGCAGGGTGAGTACACCCGCCTGCTTCATGATGCCAGGAGGCGCGTATGAGCACCATCCAAAAACTCCTGCAATTCTTGAAACCTTTTTTCTGGGAGATCTGCCTTTCTGTTCTATTGGGCATCGCCACGATCAGCGCAGGCATCGGTATGTTGGGCACTTCTGCATTTTTGATCGCTTCGGCTGCCTTGCATCCGTCCATCTCGGAATTGCAGGTGGCGATCGTCGGTGTGCGTTTTTTTGGCATCAGTCGGGCAGGTTTCAGATATCTCGAACGGCTCGTGTCACATTCGGTTAATTTAAGAGTCCTTTCTCGTCTTCGTGAATGGTTCTACGATCGGGTCGAAGCCTCTCCACCGGCTGAATTTCATACCCTCAAAGCCGGGGATCTGTTGAACCGGGTCATGGGAGATCTGGAAGTTCTTGAAAATTTCTATGTGCGAGTGGTCAGCCCTGTGGTGGTCGCCTTTGTTGTTGCTGCTGGGGTGAGTTTGTTCATTGGAACTTATGATGCCCATTTGGGCCTCATTCTGGCAGCCGGCTTAACCCTTAATGGCATTATCCTGCCCATTTTGTCTATCCTGGTCACCAGGCCTTTGGCCAAAAAAATGCTTGAAATGCGATCCAACCTTTCAGCCCGAACAGTTGAATGGCTTCAAGGGCTGGAAGAACTGCAAAGCAGTGGTGCACAAAACCGCTGGGCTGACGGGATTCTCGACAAGGGTAAAGAAGGCGGAATATGGCAGACCCGAATTTCCACGTTGAACGGAATAAACTCTGGTTTGGGGTTGCTCATCCTCAACTTGACTTTGCTGGTTTTGTTATGGGTTGCCATCCCTTTGGTCTCGTTTGAGGCTATAAGCGGGGTTTCGCTGGCGGTCATCCTGCTCATGGGAATGGCAAGTTTTGAATCCGTGGCGAATTTACCCCAGGCTGCGGTGATGCTCAACTCGAGTCTGGAAGCCGCCAAAAGGATCTTTGAGTTGGGAGAAGATCACCAGGTTGTGAGAACCTTTGACGCCCTTCCTGAAACGTGGATGCCCAATAGGATTGACGTGAAGGATCTATGCTTTGATTACGCAGAGGGAGATAATTTTCAACTCAAAGACATTTCATTCAGCCTTGAGCCAGGCAAAAAACTGGCCCTGGTGGGTGCCAGTGGTTCGGGCAAAACCAGCCTGGTTAACCTGATCCTGCAGTTCTGGAATCCGCGGGAAGGCAGAATTTCGTTGGGGCAAATGGATGCGGCAAGGATCGACCCCTACCGGGTTCGCTCTTATTTTGCCGTCATTTCGCAAAATACTACGCTGTTCAGTGCCAGCCTGCGTGAGAACCTTTTGCTGGCTGATCCGCAGGCCGATGATCAGAAACTGATCCAGACACTAAAACTGGCTGAATTGGAGGATTGGTTGGATCGCCTGCCTCAAGGGCTGGGAACCTGGCTCGGGGACCAGGGATTGAGGTTAAGCGGTGGTGAGCGCCAGAGAGTGGCGATTGCCCGCGCCCTGCTTCAAGACCGCCCCTATTTATTGTTGGATGAACCTGTGGAGAATCTTGACCCGGTCGCCGCAAAGAAGATCATGACAACCCTGTTTAAACTGTTCGAAAAGCGGGGAGTGCTGTTGATCACCCACGATTTCTCATGGCTTGACCGGATGGATGAGATCCTGCTCCTTCAAAATGGAGAAATCCTTGAAAGAGGAACTTACTCTGATCTCGCATCACAAGGTGGAAGATTCTCTGACCTGAAAGTGCTGCAAGAACAAAGTCTGGCATAAAATAGAACCCACACTGATGGACCCTTCCATGAGTGTGGGTTCTTTCGAGGAGAAGAAGAGCAATATTATCTTATTAAGTTAAGAGTCCGATTAAAAACAGGTTAGAAAATTCTAAGCTTTTTGTATTTCCAATACTTTGAATATTTGTTCGCTGGTAACAGGCCCCGTGCGCAGCACTATCGGTTCCGAGCCGCTGCAATCGATCACGGTTGAAGGCACACCGCCAGGGCATTTGCCGCCGTCCAGGATCAACGGAACGCGATTGCAGAGTTGATCGAACACATCCCTGGCGCTGACCGCATCCGGTTTGCCTGAAAGGTTTGCGGAAGTTGTTGCCAGCGGGCCGAAAGTTCGCAGCATTTCAAGCGCGACAGGATGATTGGGCATACGAATGCCGATGCGATCAGTATTTGAGATCAATTCAGGCAGGGTGTTTTTACGCGGAACGATCACGGTCAAACCACCAGGCCAAAAAGCCTCACAGAGGCGCATGGCCATTTCAGTCATGTGGTCTGTAACCAGTTGGGCTTGTTCAACGGAGCCAACCAGGATGGCGATGGCTTTATTGGAGTCCCTACCTTTGGCTTCAAAAAGCTTGATGATGCCGGAGGCCTGAAAAGGATCTGCACCCAAACCATAAACGGTATCGGTCGGAAAAGCGACAATTTCTCCATCTCTGAATAACGATAATGCCGAACTGATAGATTCTGGATTGTCTGCGGGTAGGGTTATTGTCTGCATATATACCTCATTCTATACAATTATTTTAAGGATTCTTGGGTGATTGGCAAGGTCATACAGTATGCTTTTTTCCACTCCAGGAAGCAATGTTTCAACAACTTCTAAAACACTTTCGGCTTGCCCCTCCTCAATTTCAAGAATTATCATTCCACTCGAATTAAGGTGTTCACGAGATTGCTGTAATAAGCGTTTGACCAGATCCAATCCATCGGCACCGCCATCCAGTGCGAGTAGAGGTTCAAACCGGGTGACCAGCAGGGTTTTAAGTTTTTCAGTGGGGATATATGGAAGATTGGCAGCGATGACGTCAAAACGACCAGGGCAATTTTGAAGAAGGTCGTTTTGTTTGAATTCAATTTGGGTTTCGACCTTTAAGAGGGCGGCATTCTTCTTGGCAACCTCCAGCGCTTTTTCTGAAATGTCGATGGCGGTCACCTGCAGGTCTTCAAACCGATCAGCCAGGGTAAGTGCAATGACGCCTGAACCGGTGCCAACATCAACGAGTTTTCGTTTTGAGGGATGTTCTTCCAGCCAGGTGATACATTCCTCGATCAATAGTTCAGTTTCAGGTCTTGGGATGAGCACGTCAGGGGTGACACAGAAATCCAGCCCATAGAAGGACTGTTTGCCAACCAGGTAAGGCAGTGGTTCACCATTTTTGATCCGCTCAAGCAACTGGTTGGCGCTTTGCAATTGCAAGTCATTAAGTTCATAGTCTGGATGGGTGGCCAGCCATTCGCGGGATTTATCCAGTACGTGACACAATATCACCCGGGTTTCTAGTGATGCAAACTCGGAGTGTTCGGCCAGTTCTCTGGTGGAGTCGATCAGCCAATCAATTGTTTTAGTCTTCTTCATCATCCCCATTGGTAGATAATCGATCTGTCTCGTCTCGTTGTGATAACTCATCAATAAAGAGATCCAGGTCTCCCGCCATGACGCCCGGGAGGTTATATGAAGAAATGTTTATTCGGTGATCAGTAACCCGGCTTTGCGGGTAATTGTAGGTGCGGATCTTTTCTGAACGATCACCGGTGCCCACCTGCGAACGCCTGGCTTCTTCACGCTCGCTTTGTACGCGCTGCATTTCAATATCATAGAGTCTAGAACGTAAAATGCTTAATGCGCGCAGGCGGTTTTGCAGTTGGGAGCGTTCGTCCTGGCAGGCAACCACCAGACCGGTTGGCTTATGGGTGATGCGTACGGCTGTGGCATTCTTCTGCACATTTTGTCCGCCGGCACCTGAAGATCTGAAGACATCCACTTCAATATCCGTATCCGGGATTTGAATATCAACATCTTCCATTTCAGCCATGACGGCTACTGTTACGGTTGAAGTATGAATACGGCCGGAGGATTCTGTGCTCGGAATACGCTGCACACGATGGACACCCGATTCAAACTTGAAGCGTGAGTAAGCACCCTTGCCTTTGACCATGAAAATGATCTCTTTGTATCCGCCGATGCCTGTTTCATTGGCAGACATGATCTCAATGCTCCAACGGTGGGCTTCGGCGTAATGCGAGTACATGCGCATGAGTTCGGCTGCGAACAAGCCAGATTCATCGCCGCCTGCACCGGCTCTGATCTCAATGTATACATTGCGATCATCCCTTGGATCTTTTGGAACCAGCATGGCTTTGATCTTCTTTTCCATCTCTTCAATTTGAGGAGTTAAGGTTTCGATCTCAGCTTTTGCCATTTCAACGAATTCAGCTTCGCCGCTGTTCTCCATCTCTTTGGCCTGGTCCATTTTTGCCATTAAGTCGCGGTATTCGATGGAAAGCGGATAGATATCATCAAGCTCTGCGCGTTCCTTGGCGAGTTCAGTGATCTTTTGATAATCTTCCACGTTGACTTCCATCAACCTGGTTAATTCTGCATATCTGTCTTGAATCTGGATGATCTTATCGAGCATAGGTACCTGTCATTAAGCCATAAAGTAATTTGTATGCGTGTATTATACCAGTATGAAGCCACCGAGAGCGTTTCAGCCCACCTTTGAAAAAAAAAGATTGGATCATGAGCGATCCAATCTTTTATTATTTATCAGGAGTGTAGATTAATTGAGTAAGTTTTGCGGAATATTGCCGCCATTGGCTGCAATTCTCTTTAAGACTTCCTTGTGCAGCCAGACATTCATTTCTGAATAATCGCCGCCAATTTTATCGGCAGGGCAACCCAATTCTGCGGCCAATTCTTTGCGGGATGCAAGACTGCTGTCAAGGTCGAGCAATTTCAAAAGATCGACGATGGAAACTTTCCAATCCAATTTCTGTGGGTTGGCTTTGGCGAGTGAATCGAGTTTGCTGACGACATCCACTTCGCTAATGGCAGTTACGGCAGGTTTGGGGGTAAAGGCTGGGGATACGAACAAAGGTGCAACACCAGCATTAGGTTTAACTGCATTTGGATTCGGTCTTGAATCCATCTGGCTTGGGTGCGTTGGTTTTGGCGCCATCGGTTTAGGAGCAACAGGTGCAGCACCGGCCGCCACTTTTGCATCTTGATCATGTTTCTTCAGTCCTAACTTTTCGAGAATGTTACTGAACAGGCCCATTTTTGTCCTTTCTATATCTATAAGTATGTTTCCCTTTTTTTATTATATTGTTTTCTCATTTTCAAAACAAGTAATTTGCGAATATTTTAAAGTAATAGAATGATGAAACCAGTGTTCACGGGTTAATCGGAATTTTAATATCTGTGTTTACGGACATAAGGTTTTAGCATAGAATTCATTGATCACACTGTTGTTTGGAGGAAACGCATGACCTGTCGAGAAAAAACCATCATTAAAACGGATCTGGCCCCTGCGGCCATTGGACCTTATTCAGTGGGTGTTGCGGGCGGCCCGTTCGTTTTCACAGCCGGGCAGCTTGGCATCAATCCCAAAACCGGCAGTCTGGTTGAAGGCGGTATTGAAGCCGAAACGCGCCAGGCTTTGCAGAACCTTTCTGCCATTCTCGAAGCCGCAAATTCCTGCCTGGATAACGTGGTCAAGACCACAGTTTTTCTCAGGGACATCAATGACTTCGCAAAAATGAACACGGTTTATGGAGAATTCTTCACAGAAAACCCGCCTGCCAGATCAGCAGTGCAGGTAGCCGCTTTGCCAAAAAATGGTGCTGTGGAAATTGAAGCCATCAGTTTAACCAACAAGAATTAACAATAGCCATCAATGCGCCCCAGTTCACTGAAAGAATTTTCAGCGGGTTGGGGCGGAAAACTGCCTGCACCAAGACGATTATCAAGTAAAATACTTCTGAGGGAAACCACCCGTGACATCTCCTGAAGTCTCAATTGTGATCCCATGTTTGAATGAAGAAAAGAATATCGTCGCTTTATTGGAGGCGATCTATCATCAAACATACCCCCATACCAAATTGGAGGTGATCATTTCAGATGCACTCTCAACCGATCTGACCCGCCAGAAGATAACAGATTTTCAATCGCAGCATCCCGATCTGTTCATTAAAGTTATCGATAACCCCGCACGCAAGATTCCGACCGGTTTGAACCAGGCAATCAGGGCAGCACGCGGGCAAATCATCACACGCATGGACGCGCATGCCATCCCCGCTGTGGATTATGTTGAGCGTAGTGTTTACGGGCTTAAAGCAGGTCTGGGTGACAACGTGGGTGGTGTGATCGATGTCAGACCGGGTGCCAATACCTGGATCGCACGATCCATTTCGGTGGCCACGGCACATCCACTGGGGGTGGGAGACGCCAAATACCGCTGGGCAACCAAAGCCGGCGAAGCAGATACAGTGGCATTTGGCACTTATACCAAATCCAAGGTTGAAGAGATCGGTTATTACAACGAAGCCCTGCAAGCGAACGAGGATTACGAATTCAATTCACGGCTTCGGGCCTCAGGCGGCAAGATCTGGATCGATCCGCTGATCCGGGCAGTTTATTACTCGCGTGCCACTATAAAAACATTGGCCAGGCAGTACTTCACATACGGGTTCTGGAAATTCCGCATGCTGCGTCGCAACCCTGAAACCCTGCGCTGGCGGCAGGCGCTTCCACCTGTTTTTGTGCTTGGTGTTTTAATGTTATTATTACTTTCCGCTTTTTTTTCTTGGGCAAGGGTTTTATTAATCATCTGCCTCGGAGTATACTTATTGATCTTGATCGCAGCTTCTGCAAAAATTGCCCTCAACAAATCTGACTTGCCCCTGGTCTTCGGAATTCCGCTGGCCATTGGCTGTATGCATTTTTGTTGGGGTGCCGGTTTTTGGTGGAGCCTGTTTAACCCGAAAAAAGAAGGAATTTAGGACCTGTATGGAGCGTAAACAAACAACCGGAAAACTCAGAATTCGCGGTGGTGAAAGACAGTTCATCCTGTTGCTGGGCGATCTGATTGTCTCTAGTCTTTCGGTTTTCATAGCTCTTTATTTTTGGGCTCAAAAAGACTGGCTTAATTTCTCATGGAATTTCTTAAACCAGCGGGCTCCTTTTTGGTTTTATCTGCTTCCCTTCATTTGGTCCCTGATGCTGATCGAACTTTATGACACTCGCAAGGCCAACCGCCACAGTGATGTATTGCGCGGTGTCGGCACGGCGTTCGGTTTCAGTGTTCTCATCTATCTTTTGATCTTTTTCCTTTCACAATCCAATTCACTGCCACGACGCGGTGTGGCCGTCTTTCTTGTTTCGGTAACCCTGCTCACCATCCTCTGGCGGTTCATCTCCATCGCCATTTTCACCGCCCCCGTGTTCAACCGCAGGGTGCTGGTGATCGGTGCCGGCAGGGCAGGGTCCACCCTGGTTGGCATGGTGAAACGCATCAAGCCTGAGCCTTTTACACTGGTCGGATATATCGACGATGATCCAAAAAAGCTGGGTATGGTTATTGAAGAAGTACCTGTGATCGGCACGACTGAAACCTTGCTTTCTTGTATTGAACAAGAAAAGATCACTGACATGATCTTTGCCATTTCTGGAGAAATGAAGCCTGATCTTTTTAGATCGGTTTTGCTGGCACAGGAAGAAGGCACGGATCTTATTTCGATGCCGACGATCTACGAAGATGTGTTTGGGCGGGTGCCCATCTTTCTGCTGCAATCAGATTGGATCTTGCGCTCCTTCATCGACCAGGCGCAAACCTCCGGCATCTATGAAGTCATCAAGCGGCTGCTCGATATTTTGAGCGGAATGATTGGTTTGGTTTTTCTCATGGTTTTGTATCCATTCGTTGCACTGACCATTCTGTTGGATGATGGATTCCCGATCTTTTACAGTCAGATGCGCGTAGGCAAGAACGGCAAACCTTACAAGATCTACAAATTCCGCACCATGCGCAAAGACTCTGAAAGCGACGGTGTAGCACGGATGACGACCACCGGCGACAGCCGCATCACGCGTCTCGGCAAGTTCCTGCGCCGCAGCCATGTGGATGAATTGCCGCAAGTGATCAATATTCTTAAAGGTGAGAACAGCCTGATCGGTCCACGGGCCGAGCAGATCGAACTTGTCAACCAGTTCCAGGAACAGATCCCTTTTTATCGCGCCAGACTGTATGTCAAACCGGGGTTGACTGGATGGGCGCAAGTGAACCAACGCTATGCTTCAACGGTTGAAGATACCGCTGTTAAATTGGAATATGATCTTTACTATATCAAACACAGGAACCTGCTTCTGGACATGAACATTGCCATCCGGACAATTGGTGCCGTCCTGGGATTCAGAGGTCTGTAATGAAATCAAAACCTAATATTCGTAATCGTTATGTATTTCTCATTGACCTTGTGCTAATAGTCTTTTCCGTTCTGGGCGCTTATGCACTGCGCCTTGAAATGGGAGCTCTTTTCTATTTCTACCTGAAATCAGCCTACTGGATGATCGGGGTTTCGCTGGTGCTGAAGACCATCGTTTATTATACGTTTGGCATGTACCGGCGTATGTGGGTTTACGCCAGCATCAAAGAATTGAGATTGATCGTTGGTGCGGTAACCACAGCTTCAGTGTTGGTGACCGGTGTGATGATCTTTATTTCGACGCTCAAAGTCTTCAATGGTTTCCCCCGGTCGGTGTTGATAATCGACTGGCTGCTCTCAATGGTCATGGTCGGCGGCGTCAGATTCATGCTGCGGTTTTTAGCCGAGAGCATGACCTCTTCTTCAACCAATGGAAAAAGCCACCAGGCTAAACGAGCGCTGATCGTTGGAGCAGGTGACGCAGGCGCTTTGGTGGTACGTGAACTGCAAAAGAATACCGAACTGAATTTAAACCCCGTTGGTTTTCTGGATGACAATCCGGGCAAGCAGCGCCAGCAGATCCACGGCATTCCAGTCATTGGCAATGTCACCGAAATGGGCAAGGTGCTTGAACAAAAGCGGATCGATGAAGTGATCATCGCCATCCCCAGTGCGGGTGGTAAAACCATCCGTATGGTGGCGGATATCTGCCGTTTAAAGGGTATTCCCTTTCGCACCATGCCGGGCATTTACGAATTATTGGGCGGCAAGGTTAACATCAGCCGTCTGCGTGATGTGGATATCACCGACTTGTTGAGGCGGCAGCCTTCTCACATGAAGGAAGAACTGGTGGGCTATACCTTAAGCGGAAAGACGGTCGTCGTCACCGGCGCGGGCGGTTCCATCGGACGCGAACTCTGCCGGCAAATTTCCCGTTGGAACCCCTCAGGATTGATCCTGCTTGGACACGGCGAAAACAGCATTTTTGAAACCCTGCTAGAAATACAGGAACTTCATCCTTCATTACCTATCTATCCGGTGATCGTGGACGTGCGCGACAGCGAACGTTTGGAGAAGGTCTTCTCAAAGCATAAACCGGATGTCGTCTTCCATGCTGCGGCGCACAAACACGTGCCCCTGATGGAAATGAATATTGACGAAGCGGTGAACAATAACGTCCGTGGTACGCGCAATGTGGTCAATGCCTGTGTTAAGTTTGATATCAAACACCTGGTGATGATCTCGACTGACAAAGCCATCAAACCGGTGAACATCATGGGCGCCACCAAACGTTTCTCCGAAATGATCGTTTTGGATGCCGCCAAACGAACGGGCAATGCTTACAGCGTTGTGCGTTTTGGCAACGTCTTGGGCAGCCGTGGCAGTGTCGTGCCGCTCTTCAAACACCAGATCGCCCGCGGCGGACCGGTGACCATCACACATCCTGACATGAAACGCTACTTCATGACCATTCCAGAAGCCGTTTACCTTGTGCTCCAGGCGGCTGGCATGAGCAAGGGCGGTGAAATGTATGTGCTCAACATGGGTCAGCAGGTCAAGATCGTTGACCTGGCTGAAGATTTGATCAGGCTTTCAGGGCTTGAACCTGGCAAGGATATCGAAATTGCATTTACCGGCATCCGCCCGGGAGAGAAGTTGAGCGAAGATCTGTGGGAGGAAGGCAACCGCTTTATGCCCACCCAGCACCCTGATATTTATCAATATGATGATCCCAACAATATAATGGGTGAAGAACTCGGTGACCAGATCGATCAACTGCTGGTGTTGGCAGATAAGGGTGATTCAACAGAGATCGTCAAATTTGTAGATGCCAACATCCCAGGTTCGGAATTAGCCGCCACCCCGCCACCAGATCTAATTTCCATCGACTGATTATGAAAGTTACCCTCGAAGAGTGGAATGACTTTGTAGCCAAACATCCGAATGCCCATATATTGCAATCGGGGGCGTGGGGTGAATTGAAGTCTTCGTTCGGCTGGAAGGCCGTGCGTGTCATTAACGAAGAGTGTGGCGCCCAGGTTTTGTTCCGCAAACTTCCTGGCGGCTTTACCGTCGGCTACATCCCCAAGGGCCCCATTGGGCAGGGCTGCGGGCTTTTCAATGAATTGGATGAGGTCTGCCGTGAAAACCGTGCGATCTTCCTCAAGGTGGAACCGGATATCTGGGAGCCTGAGCAGGCGCTCTCGATCGTTGAGCAGCCTGGATGGGTGAAGACGAAATCCGTTCAACCGCAGCGTACGGTGGTTGTCTCGTTGAACGGCTCCGAAGAAGAGATCCTTGACCGCATGAAACAGAAGACCCGTTATAACATCCACCTGGCAGAAAAAAAGGGGATCGAGGTCAGGGTAACCGATGACATCCAGGCTTATCACGAAATGAGTGAGTTGACCGGCAAGCGGGATGGTTTCGGTGTGCATGCATTTGAGTATTATAAAAAAGCGCTTGACCTTTTCAAACCCGCCGGCCATGCTGATCTGCTGGTTGCCTACTATCAAAACCGGCCTGTTGCGGGCCTGATCGTTTTTGCACTCGGTGATATGGCCTGGTATATGTACGGCGCTTCGAGTGATGAAGAGCGCAACCGCATGCCCACGTATCTGCTTCAATGGGAAGCCATGAAGTGGGCGAGAAAAATGAACTGCAAATTTTACGATCTATGGGGCATCCCTGATGTCGACGAGGAAGTGCTTGAAGAAGAATTCACAAAAAAGCACAGTCACGACGGCCTGTGGGGTGTCTACCGTTTCAAACGCGGATTTGGTGGCGAAGTTTTCCGCAGCGTGGGTGCCTGGGACCGTACCTACTTTCCGGGTATCTACAAGATCTACCGGCAGATATTGCATTTGCGCGGCGGGGATGAAGTGGGATGAACCATTACTGCTTGATGTGCGGCACCCAATTAGTGACGAAGCTTATCGAAGATAGAGAGCGTGAGATCTGCCCCCGCTGCGGGTGGATCTATTACAAGCAATACAAGGTCAGTGCCGGTGTGCGTATAGAAAAAGATGGAAGCTTGTTACTGGTTCAACGCGGCATCGATCCATGGAAGGGCCGTTGGTACATGCCAGCGGGGTTCCTCGAGATCAATGAAGACCTTGAACAGGCTGCTGCCCGCGAAGCATTTGAAGAGACTGGATTAAAAGTCAAAACACTCGATCTGGCCGGGGTTTACACTTATGATGATGACCCACGGGGCAATGGCATTGTCTTTATTTATGATGCAGAGATCCTCGGCGGAGAAATGCAGGTCACTGCTGAAACCAGCCAGATCGGTTTCTTTTCACCGGGTGACCTTGCCCAAATGGAATTTACCGGTAAAAGCGGCAGTCACCAAATTGGCGACTGGTTGAAAACCAAAGGCGTTCAATTGGAAGTAAACCATGCCTGAACAGTCTTGGGACGAACTGATCAAAGATCTGCCAAACAGCCATGTGCTTCAAACCACTGAATGGGCCGAGGTGAAGCGCGAGGTGGGTTGGCGTGCCCACCCGCTGACCTGGAATAATGATGCGGGTGAGGTGGTTGCCGCGGCCAATATTTTGGTGCGCTCCATGCGTCCGCTTGGCATCGGGCCGAAAATGTCGATCGGCTACATTCCGCGTGGACCGATGCTGGATTGGAACGACCAGGCATTAAGACAAAAAGTATTGGTTGAGATCGAACAATTTACCCGTGAGAATGGGCTGATCTTTATGAAGATGGACCCTGACCTTGAGTTGGGCAGGGGCATCCCGGGCGGTGAAAAAGCAGAAGAGAATTCGCTGGGCAAGATCGTCACTGACGAATGGCTGCAGCGCAAATGGCGTTATTCGGTTGAACAGATCCAATTCAAAAATACAGCGGTGCTTGATCTGAGCGGCACCGAAGAAGATTGGCTCAAGCGCATGAAACAGAAGGCGCGTTACAACCTGCGCCTGGCGCAGCGTAGCGGGGTCACGATTCGCGCAGCCAAAGAGCTTGAACTGCCTGCTCTCTATCACCTTTACGCCCAAACAGCTTCAAGAGACCATTTCATCATCCGCGAAGAGGATTATTATCTGGGTGTCTGGCGCCGTTTTATCAACGCTGGCATGGCGGATGCCCTTATCGCTGAGGTGGAAGGCCAATTGGTGGCCGGGCTGATGCTTTTCCATTTTGGCAAGCGCGCCTGGTACCTGTATGGCATGTCCAGCCCGCTGCACCGAGAAAAAATGCCCAATAACCTGCTGCAGTGGGAAGCCATGCGGCTGGCCAAAGAAAAGGGCTGCGAAGTCTACGACCTTTGGGGTGCACCAGATGCGTTTGATGAATCGGATCCCATGTTTGGTGTCTTTCGGTTTAAAGAAGGCCTGGGCGCCGAAGTGGTCCGCTCTGCCGGGGCATGGGATTACCCCGTGAAACCGGGTTTGTACTTCATCTATCACCAGGTACTGCCGCGTCTGCTCAAAATCACCCGCTTTTTGCGCCGGGGCAGGCTTCAGCAGGAAGTGCGTTGAGGGTGGTAGTATGATTGGCATTAATGAAGCTTCTATGGATCAACTGGAACCCCGCTCATGAACCTCGATATTGATACAACATTCAAGGTGTTTCTGGTCATGTTGGGAATTGGTGTGATCGCCAGCGTTGTCATGGCGATCAAATCACTCAATGCTGCCCGGCATCTTAAGTTTTACCGCAAACGCCAGGATCTGATCGAATACGGCTGGCGCTTGATCTTCTTCGCGTTCTTGATGGTCGGGATTGGATTTGTGTTCTATCGATTTGGCGAGCCGATAGCCTATCACTATTTTCCGCCGTCACCGACCATTACCCGCACGCCAACCATCACCACCACGCCCACCATCACGCTAACCCTACAGAATTCGCTGACACCGACCATCACGCCCACCCTGGCGCAGACCTATACCCCCAGTTTGCCTACGGAGGTGATGGCGACCATTTTGACCCCGGTTGGACCGGATGCTAATGCGATCTTCAGCCCCATCCAGTTTTCGACAGAAACCGACAAAGACGGATTGTTGATCAATACCACTGACACTTTCACACTACCCATTACTTCGCTTTATGCCGGTTATACGTTTGACAAAATGACCACAGGTGTACGCTGGACGGCGGTCTGGTTGTATGATGGAAAATACCTTTGCGCCGAAACGCAGATCTGGAAGTTCTCCACTGGCGGTGCGGGTTATTCAGATTGGTGCAACCAGAAGATCACCCCTGACATGTGGAAACCTGGAGACTACGAAGTGCAGATATTTGTGGGCCAGACCTGGAAGACTTCAGGCAAGTTCACCATCCTGGGGAATGAACCGACGCTTGACCCTTCAGTATCGGTGACAAACACACTGTCCCTGCCGCAAGTCACGCTTACCCCCAGTTTGACGCCAAAACCGTAATTTTGTGGATCAATTGATTGTATAAGTTATTGGATGACTGCCTGTTCACATATCAGTAGTTCAATTATGAACATAAAAATTGCTCGTGTGCGTTTGGTTGAATATTTGAGTTCTTTAGCCAGCCTAATTGAACTGGCTAAAAATAAAAATCCAAAACTAACCCTAGACGCCGGGAATCTAAAAACTAGATTCCCGGTGTTCTGCCAAAATAGTGCAAAAAACTCCAGTAATAGTCCTCATTTTTGTTTACTGGTAAATACCGGGAATCTGCACGTGATTCCCGGTATCTGGGGGTTAACCAATTAGGTTAATATCTATTTGATCCAGTATGAAGGTTCACATAGTACATTTGGTATTGGAAAACCCAATATGTTAGAATAATTATTGTTGATGTTGTTCGATCTTTATCCTAATAAAACGCAGGTATAAATGCCCTCTGAAGAACGCACCAGTTCAGGTTATCTCCGCATTATCCAGCCGCAGTTGCTTATCTGGGTCTTGTTGACCTATTCCATCGGGGTCGGGCTGGTGAAGCTGCAGGGCGGGAACCTTGATTGGGGCAACATTTTGTTTGGCTCTCTGCTAGGCATATTCCTGATCTTGATGCGTGGCTATCTTTCCGCCTTTTTTGATCATCCCAACTCACCCACCAGCAGCCTGAACAAAGATGATCCGCGTTATGCACTGCTTAAGGGGATGGAGAGACAAACCCTGCTGGTGATCGCCATGACACTGTTGACCGCCGGCGCGCTGGATACCGTCTTGTTGATGTTTCGTCACGCGATCAACTTCTCAACCATACTCATCCTCGGCCTGGGGTTCTTGATCAGTTTCTTTGCTGCCACACCTCCGCTGCAGCTCGATAAAAGGGGATACGGAGAGGTCGGAGAAGCCATATTGATCTGCAACCTGGTGCCGGCGCTGGGATACTTGTTGAATGAACACAGCCTGCATGTGCTGCTGATCATGTTGACCCTGCCGATCACTTTGCTTTATCTTGCCTTCATGATCGTCAATTCGCTTGAGACCTACGCCTTTGACCGCACCCACCGCGTCCAATCCATGGTGGTCAGGCTGGACTGGCTGCGATCCATGCAGGTGCACAATTACCTGGTGCTGATCGCCTTCCTGTTTGTGGCGGTGTTCGCACTGCTCGGTCAGCCTTGGTCTCTGACCTGGCCGATGTTCCTGCCGCTCTTGATTGGAATTTTCCAGATCATCCAGATACAGGGCATCATCAACGGCGCACCTCCGCGCTGGAAGATCCTCAAACTGACCGCGGGGGGGACGTTCGTGGTGATGGCCTACCTCGTTTCCTTCACCCTTTGGATCTTGTAAATTCCACCTGGCTGAAATGACGAAAATCTAATATTTTTACAACATGGAATAGGTATAATCAGGTAAGAATTGGAGGAATAAAATGATCCCTGAAAAATCTCCTGCACCTGATTTTACACTTCTGGACGAAACCGGCACAGCACACAAATTATCTGACTACCGCGGCAAGGATGTGGTCCTTTACTTTTATCCGAAAGATGACACCCCGGGCTGCACCACTGAAGCCTGCGCTTTTAGAGACGATTACTCTGACTATGAAAAAGCCGGTCTCGTGATCCTCGGTCTCAGCGCTGACAGCCCCAAATCCCACTTAAAATTTAAGAACAAATATCATTTGCCCTTCACCCTGCTTTCGGATGAAGATCACAAAATCTGCGAACAATATGGTGTCTGGGCAAAAAAGAAAATGATGGGCCGGGAATACATGGGTATCTTGCGCACCACATACCTGATCTCAAAAGAAGGGCTGATCAAGAAAGTGTTTGAAGAGGTAAAACCGGCGGGCCACAGCAAAGAAATATTGGCTGCAATTTAGTTAAACAAAAACTCGGATGAAGAATCATCCGAGTTTTTCAATTATTGCAGGCTGACCAACCGTTTGCCTTTTTCCCAGAGCTGTTCAAGGCTGTAATACTTGCGTTGGTCTGGTGAGAAGAAATGTACCACTACATCTTGCAGATCAGCGATCATCCATCCGGTGCGCGAGTCGCCTTCGACGGTGATCGGCTGATTGAATTCACTTTTCGCATATTCTCTTAAAGTGGTGGATAACGCATCCAACATGCGGTCACTTGTGCCGTTGCAGATGATGAAATAGCTGGTAAATGATGAAACCTCTTGAATGTCGAGGAGGACGATCTTTTCAGCTTTTTTCTCCTCCAAAAAATTAATTATCGCTCGTGCTTTTGCTAATGCTTCCAGAAGACACCTCTTTTCAATAGTGGTAAAAATTCTATCACACCTTTTGAGTTTATTTGAGAATGTGTTTCGAGATGGGGGTGTAGATCGGCCCTCCCGGCTTTAACACGGATTTGAAAAACACAACTTCGTTAACCTTCCAAAGCGGAAGGGTGGAAGCTGGAAATGCGTCAAATCCTTTCTGAAGCTGTTGAACCTTCCGCGGATCTGCCGTGTCTGATACCCTACACACGGTCAAATGCGGAGAAAAAGGCTTGTCTTCAGGGAAAAATCCAAGCTCACCCAGGGCGGCATCCAATTGTTGAAAGAGGCTATCCAATTCGATGCTCTTATTGAGTCCCATCCACAGCGTGCGCGCTTTGCGCCAGTTTGGAAAAGCTCCTGTTCCAATGAACTGAAGCTGAAACGGATGGTTATCAACCACGACACGGCTTATCGCCCTGGATACTTCTTGTGCCTGGGTTTGAGTGATATCCCCCAGGAATTTCAAAGTCAGGTGAAGGAGGTCCGGTTTGACCCAACGCAAGCCTGGCGGCTCTGTGGTTTTCAATCCACTCTCAAAAGAGGCGATCGTCCCCTTGAGTTCAGGGGCAAGTTCGATTGCAATAAAGGCTCGAAGTTTATCTTCCATATTCCATTTTTATCATAGTTTTTGGTTCTTGACCTTTCAACCCATTGATTTATGTCTACCTTTTTTTTTCGATTGGTGGTATAAGACAGTTACCCTGCTGTGCTCGTGATGTTGTAACATCGGTTTTGAGCCAACACTTTAAAAAAGGATTCCATTTATCATTCGGGCAACGCGATAGGCTTCGGCCAAGGCGACGCCACGGTGGAGGAACCCATCCTGCTTCGGCAGGTTCAAAACTTTGCAACACACGGCATGGTGGGGTCTTTTATTCCCTTTTTCGTAATACTCCCCTTTTTCATTCAAACCTGCTGTTGACTTTAGGCCTCCAGATTGCTAAACTTAATGAACTTATTAGCAGCCAATAGGAGGATTTATGACAAACCTTTATAAACTCATTATTCAAAGCGGCACTGGGATGGGGACCGAATATCCTCTGGAGAAATCTGAATTATTCCTGGGACGGGACCTTTCCAGCGACCTGGTCATTAATGATCCGGAAGTATCACGCCGGCATCTCAGGCTGGTTTTGGATGGAGCCACTTATCGTATTGAGGATCTCGGAGCCACCAACGGCACCTTCATCCATGGTTTGCGCCTGACAACCCCTGCCTTATTAAAACCGGGCGAGGTCATCACGCTCGGTGAAAAGATCGTACTGCGCTACGAAGTTGTCTCCAGTGATCCGAACGCCACGGTTGTGGTTCAGCGTGCCGCGGTACCGCCCGTCCAACAAGTGCAGGCCCCTGTGGTGCCTCCTCCCGCGGCTCAACCGCCTGCTGCCGTACCGGTTTCGGCGCCAGTCATTGCTCCTCCGCCCGCACGTGTTACCCCACCGATCTCAGCCGTTCCTGCCTACCAGCAGCCCAACATGCAGGTTCCTCCCGCTGGCGCAGTTCCGAAAAAGAAATCTAAAGCCTTGCTCATCATCCTGATCCTGGTTGGAATTCTTGTCCTTTTCTGCATCGTGCCTTGGATCATTATCGATCTTACCAACAGCTACTGCAATTTATTCCCGGGCATCTTGAACATGCTGATCACCAATGCCTGCCCGGTTTAAACCGAGTTAGTCTTCAATTGAACTGGCTTTGCGATATTCAGGCAAAGCCAGTTTATTTTTGTGCTTTAATCTCTTATAATTAATATCGAATGGAGACGGGATGACAATGATGAACAATACAGAAAACCCAACCTCCCCTAATTGGAGCGGCACCGCCAAGTTGGTGGTAGCTTTGCTCTCTTCCTTGGTTATTATCTATTTGCTCTATCGTTTTAAGGTTTACCTGGCGCCGCTTTTGGTGTCTTTCCTTTTGGCGTATTTATTTCATCCCCTGGCCAGCTTTATAAATCGACGCTTCAAGATTCCCTGGCGTGTTGTCTCGACCCTGATCTTTGTTTTATTGTTCTTGATCTTAATGGGTTTGTTAACCTGGGGCGGCATCAGCATTGTGGAACAGGTTCAGAACCTGGTGAATTACCTTCAAAAACTGATCGGTGACTTACCGGCGTTGATCGCAGATCTATCAAGCAAGCCCCTGATGATAGGTCCATTCAAATTTGACCTTTCTCACCTGGATCTGAATTCGCTGTGGACTCAAGTGCAAGGCGTTGTTTCACCGCTCCTTTCCAATTTGGCCAGCTTGATCGGCACCATTGCATCAGGTGCTGCAACCACTGTGGTTGGGTTGATCTTTATCATTTTGATCGCTTACTTCATAATGATCGAGACCGGCGGTGTGCGTGAAGAGATGTTCAAACTCAACATCCCCGCGTATGAGGTGGATATCAAGAAAATGGGAGACCAGATCGCCAAGATTTGGAATGCGTTCTTGAGGGGACAGCTCATTGTCATTGGCATTACCATCGTCATCTACACCATCCTGTTAAGCATTTTGGGAGTACGTTATTTCTTCCTTCTTGCACTGTTGGCAGGTGCAGCCAGGTTTGTACCTTATGTCGGTCCATTCGTCGCATGGACGACCTATGCGCTGGTATCCCTCTTCCAGACCAATTATTTTGGAGTACAGCCCCTGGTATTTGCACTGATCGTGGTGGGCATCGCCTGGGTCACTGACATGTTGTTGGATAACTTCATCAGTCCGCGCGTGATGTCTAATGCGCTTAAAGTCCACCCGGCAGCCGTGTTGGTGATGGTGATCATCTCGGCCAGTCTGTTCGGGTTTGTTGGCGTGCTACTTTCGGCTCCGCTGCTGGCAACTATAAAATTGATCGCAACCTATGTTAGTCGAAAACTGATGGATCAAGACCCGTGGGAAGGGCTCGAAACGCTGGCTCCACCGATCTCCATCAGGGACTCTTTTAAGAAAATTTGGAATCGAATTATTCATCTGTTCAAACCCAAGAAAAAAACTGACGAAAAAATCTGAATTTCCAATTTTACTGATAACCCAAACAAGTTTGTACCAATACAAAAGGAGAGTACTATGGCAGACGAATATGAACCAAAAGTTGTCACATTAGCAGAAACCGATGGCTATGCAATCTGGTCAGCAGAAGAACCTGACGGCGAGACCACCTACAACCTGGAATTGAATAATGTGACCATTCACATGTTCGACGAAGAATGGAAAGAATTCCTGGCCCTGATCAAGAAATTGAAATAAGACTTGCTCTGACAAATACCGGCAGGCATTTGAGCATGCCGGTATTAATTTAATCGCGGGCAGCCTGCAAAGGGGGTGTAAAATCATTCGTGCAGACATTATTCTTTACACACTAAAGGTTATAACCCATGAATCTTGATGACCATGATCAATTTGCATCAGTGGATGAGACGGATATGCTCAGCCAAATTGCCAGTCTGCCGGAGCAGCTTCAAAAAGCCTGGGATTTGGGTCTTTCACTTCCACTGCCTGGCATGTCGCCGGTCAATCGGGTGGTGATCGCCGGGATGGGTGGTTCAGCCATCGGCGCTGACTTGCTGGTCTCATTTTTGCTGGATCGCGTCACCGTGCCCGTAACAGTACAGCGGGATTATGGCTTGCCGGCGTACGCATTTGGCCGCGATACCCTGGTGATCGTTTCTTCTCACTCAGGCAATACTGAGGAATCCATTTCTGTGTTTGAAGCGGCCTGCCGCAGCAACTGCCAGGTGATGGTCATCACCACCGGCGGAAAGATACTGGCAGATGCGCAATCTGCACGCGTTCCGGTCTGGGTATTTGTGCATGACGGTCAGCCGCGCTCCGCGCTGGGATACACCTTTGGGTTGCTGCTGGCGCTGTTCGTCCGTCTCGGGCTGGTCTCTGACCAGAGCGCGGATGTGAAACAAACCGTAAGTTTGATGAAAGAACTGCAAAAAAGCATTGGCGTGAAGGTCCCGGTTAAAAGCAACCCTGCCAAACGCCTGGCTGGGCAGTTGGTCGGCCGTCACATAACCGTGTTTGCCAGCGGATTCATGGCTCCTGTTGCGAGGCGATGGAAGTGCCAGTTCAATGAATGCGCCAAGACCATCGCCAGTTTCGAATTCCTCCCGGAAGCGGACCATAATACCCTGGCGGGCATTTGCTTCCCACAAGAGGCGCTGGAAAAAGAAATGGCTGTTTTTCTTCAGGCATCCGCGGATGGAGAACGAAATCAGAAGCGTGTCGTTGAGACCAAACAGATCATGATGCTTGAGGGCATCAATACCGATCTGGTTGAAGCCAGGGGTAAAAATCGCCTTGAACAAATGTGGGCGACGGTATTATTCGGTGATTATGTGGCTTATTACTTGGCCATGGCGTACGAAGTTGACCCCACTCCTATTGATCCGATCTGGTCATTAAAAGAAATGTTGAGTAAATAATTAATTAATTCGCTCCCTTTTTCTTTTGGTTGAATTGCTTTTTTTGAGCAGCGGGACTAGAATAAAAAACGATGTTATGCATCGAAAAATCATCGATGGATTGGTTATGCATTTTTTTAGAAAAAGTATTATTACATTCATTGTCATTGCGCTAAGTCTTACAGCATGCAGCAAAGTAAGTGCAACCCAGGGTGCCACGGCACAACCTGAAGTCATCATCCCCACTCTACAGACCGAAGCAGTTTTATCTACCCAGCCCCTCCCAACCGAACCTGCCAGTCAACCCACGAGCGTCACAGATAATAATTCCTATTTGCAATGCGGCCCGGCAGGATTGGTGGATGTCGGTTATTACTTTAAAGATAACAACGGCGATATTTCTCCCACTCAGTACGGACAACTTAAACCAAGTGATGATAATGTCTCATTTTGGGTGAAAATGATCACTTGTTTGAAACACGATGAAGGGTGGGTCAGCAATCCGGACGAAGTGGTAAATGGCTACGAAAATGAGATCATTTTTTTTGATAAAAATGGTAAGGCCCATACTTATCGGATTATCATTGGCGGACATTACATTGAGCCTTATGATCCGGCGACCAAAGACATCAAAGCTTCGCTGAATGGTGTGGATTACTTTTTCTACAATGTTCAGGAGTGGATTGACGCTACCCGGGATCATTTTCTCTCCAATGGCAATCGTCAAATTGGCGTGGATATTTACTACGATGACAATCAAGGTAATCTTTCCAAGGTCTTGACCCAGGTTTACAAATTCCGCGAAACCAATTTGCAAATACTGCAGGCATTGCAAACAGGCGAGGGTTATCCTGACCAGGTACCGGATGGCTTCTTTTTATTTGCAAATTACTCCTGGTTGATTCAACCGGATTAGATCTGCAACTTTCCAATTAAGGAATTGACAATTAGAACAGACGTGCTAAAATGGAAGTGTGAACTCCGTCCGTTTTAGGAAGATCCTGCATCTTGACCTGGATGCCTTTTTTTGTGCAGTCGAAGAATTGAATGATCCTTCACTGGCTGGCAAGGCTTTTGCCGTAGGCGGCAGGGCAGAACACCGGGGAGTGATTTCAACCTGTTCCTACGCGGCGCGCCAATATGGCATCCATTCTGCCATGCCTACCGGGCAGGCGTTCAAGCTTTGTCCACACTTGCTGCTCATCTCGGGACGGCATAGCAATTACAGCGCCAAATCGCGCGAGGTGATGGATATTGTGCATCAATTGACCGGGCTGGTCGAACAGGTTTCGGTGGATGAAGCCTTCATGGACGTGACCGACCTGCCTGAAGACGGAGAAACCATCGCCCGCCGCCTTCAAGCGGACGTGCTTGAAAAAACCGGTCTTCCTTGCTCGATCGGTGTGGCTAGCAACAAGCTGGTTGCCAAAGTTGCCACAGACACCGGAAAAGCCCGTAACAAGGGCAATGGCTACCCCAGGGCCATCCTGGTGGTTCCGCCCGGCCAGGAGGCCGAATTCCTGGCGCCGCTGCCCGTCAAGGCGATGTGGGGCGTCGGCCCCAAAATGGAAAAAACACTGCACGATGCGGGGATTCTCACCCTCGGCGACATACCCAAACGCAGCAAGCGTGAGTTGGAACGACTCTTTGGCAAATATGGTTATGAGCTTTACGATCATGCGCTGGGCATCGACGACCGGCAGATCTCGCTGGGTCGTGAGGCCAAATCCATGAGCCAGGAGACTACCTTTGCCAAAGATGTCAGCGATCCCATGCTTTTACGCCAGACACTCAAAGACCTGTCGGCCCACGTCGGCTACCAGTTGCGGCAGGAGGGCTATTGCGCCAAGGTAGTGCGTCTCAAGATCCGCTGGTCAGATTTCAGCACTCATACCCGGCAGACATCCCTGGCGCAGCCCACCGACCAGGATGGTGTGATCTATTCTACGGTTGAAGCGCTTTTTCGATCCATTTGGGAGAACGGAAAACCAGTCAGGCTGATCGGCGTGGGCGGCGCGGACTTGGTGGAGACCTCCCACCAGATGTCTTTGTGGGAGACACCCACCGAGAAGGAACGCCGGCTGCTGGATGCACTGGATGACCTGCGCGAACGTTACGGTAAGGGCGCTGTCAAACGCGGACACAAACTCGAAAAATGAATTAAATCTTTGAAATTTTGGCGCGTTCGTAATGGCGGTGGGCCTTGGCACGGTTCCCGCAGGTTTTCATATCACACCAGCGGCGCATTCCATTCCGGCTGTTATCCATGAACAACCAATAACATCCGCTGCATTCTCTGATTCGCTGAACACGGTCAGAAGTCAGAAGTTCTGCCGTTGAAAGCGCCAGCGGCCAAAGCATCCAGTCAAGACTGCCTTCTTTGTTGATCCATGTCCATCTGATCCCCTCGGTCGAAGAGGTTACTATCCGATGGCGCATCGCCTCTTGCAAATAGTGATTGAGAATTTCGAACTCTTTGTTGGATGGTGTTTGTTGATGCGCGATGGCGGTAAACAGCCGGTAATTCGCGTCGCGCAGGGTGATGATCTTCTCGAACGCTTTTTGGGTTTCGCGAGCATCTTTTTTTGCCAGTTGGAGCAGACTTTCAACATCCGTATCGCCAAGGATGTTGAGCTGCCTTAACCAGTGAACCACGTCTTCATAGCCCGAAAACAGGTCGGTAAAAGGTTCGATGCGCGTATTCCAAACCTTGCTGTTAACGAAATCGAGGCAGGGGTCGCTGTATTTCACATACGCATAAATATCCGTCATCATCATATCAGTATTATAACCTATAAAAGCCCTTGACAGGTTATTAATCTTGTATTAGTATTATAACCAGTAAATCAAATAAACAGGTTATAATTGATACAGATCAAGGTAACTCTCACACAAGAAGGAGGTGTTGATGAAAGAAATGGATCGCCGTCAATTCTTCAGAGCAGCAGGTTTTGCGTTTGGGGCGGTTTTGATCGGAGGTTGTATTCCGAAAACGCCGTCAATTATGGCAACCCCTCAAGCAACCTCAACCAACACCCCAAAACCGCAACCCTCAACACTGTCCGTTGACCTGGAGAATCGATACATCGCATACTGCGGGAACGATTGCAAAAGGTGCCCGCAATTCGACAACGGCTGCAATGGAGGATGTCTCGGCGAAGCCTGCAGCATGGCATGCAGCAGTTGTTCGGTCAGGCGTTGTGCCATCCGCACTAAAGTAGCGAACTGCGCGAAGTGTGACAAGTATCCATGCAAAACGCTGGAAACCCAGTACGAGAATATGAAAAGCGATGGTTACCCCTCATGGGCAAAAATGGCCAGGGCGGTCCTGGATACGGTAAAAGGATCGGAGTGATCCTTTTCTCATTGATCTGAGATCAGTTGATGTGGTTCAGCGGTCCATCCGCGGCGGGAGGAAAGGAATGATCGGAATGTTCTCTTCACTGGCAATAAACCTGGCCATCAGGCTCGTCAGGCAGATAAACAGATATGGATGGATCACCTCGGTGTCGAATTTTCATTATTGGCGTGACTTATCAGAAGCGAGTTTATGAGGCTCTCATGCGGATAATCAGGCTCATTCAAAAGATCGTGCAAATTTGTCTTGAACACGAAAAGACACTCATCCTGAGTTACAAATTCAAAGAACGGCAGCGTCAGGAATTCTTGCATTCTTATGAACTGAAAGATTGGGCGAAGTTCGAAAGTTATTTTGGGAATGGCAGAATATTCTGACAAATGCCATTAAGGCTGCTGTTGTTTGGATGGGGGAAACGATCGGATCTCAACCTGTGGCTTTGACAACTACTTAATAATCAAAAGAGAGCATTTCCCTTAAGCTTGCTGAGAGAAAAGGTTAGTAATTCTTGCCTCATCCACCCCCCAACACGCGCAGCGTAGGGGGCAGAGGTGAGGCCGCAGTAACAAGGAATCACAATAACTTATGCATTATGAATAAACTTGATACCCCGCAGCTTACCATGGGGAGAGTTCATTTAAATTACTGTTTTTCGCAACTTGCACCACGCTTTTACGTTAATAGATATAGACACGCGGGTATTTTTCAGGCGGGGACCTATCTATGAACGGGTTTATTACGGAATCGATCAGCAAGATCGCGGACGGCTTCGGCAGCGCACTGAAACTGCTGGGTTTTGTCGTGCTGTCGACCCTGGCTTTCATTCCGATAAAGGCAAATTTGGGAATCTACGGAGTGGTGGGGCTGCTGGCGGTCTTGCTGCTTCTCTCCCTGTTTTACATATACCGATCATTCAATCCTGGTTTTGAAGACCGACAAAAAGCCTGGTGTGGTATGGCCGCAGGCGCGCTGCTCTGGCAGGTGACCCGCTACTTACCCGAGATCCCGGGGTGGGGATGGGTAAGCAAGGCCGGCATCCTTTATTGGGCTGGTACGGTGCTGCTGACGCTCCTGCTGTGGAAGCGTGTTTTGAGCGTGGGCGCAAGGTTCACGCTGCTGACTTTCTTGCTCAATTGGATCGGCGGCATTTACCTGGCGACCATGGATAGGGCCGGCGTCTGGCCTCAGTTCGTCGCGCAGGCTTATGGAGCAGCACACTACCTGGGGATACTCGGTATCCTCTTCAGCATCTGGTGGATCGTGTGGCGCAGTCACAACAGCCTTGAACGCAAATACGGTGGGCTGGCGCTTTATTTCAGTGTGCTTTTTACTTTCCTGTTTTTCTAGATCGGAATACTAACCGGGCAAGCCCAGAAGCTCATCATACACGCCTCTGATGCGTGTAGATATCTTGTCCCAACTGTACCAACTGGCGTACTCGGCTGCCTGTTTCCCGAGACGGGCGCGCAATTCAGGCTGCTGGATGAGCTTGGTCAGCGCCTTGGCCAGCGCACAGGCGTCTCCGCCAGGGACGACGTAGCCGGTGATGCCGTCCTGCACCAAAAAGGCCAGGCCGCCTACCTGCGAGGCGATCACGGGGGTTCCACAGGCCATGGCTTCAAGCGCCACCATGCCAAAGGATTCGTAATAAGACGGCATGACAAGAATATCCGCCGCGGAATAGTAATAGGGCAGGGTCTCTTGGGCGCGTTTACCCAGGAACAACACCACATCATTCATGTTCAATTCACTGCATAAAGCCTGCAGGCGGGCCATTTCAGCCGTCATTTCTTCGGTGGGTGCATCAGGGTCACCGCCGATGATCGCCAGTGAATAGCATTGCTTTTCAAGTACGCCCGACTCGCGGACAATGGCCAGCGCTCGGATTAGCGTATCCACCCCCTTGAGTGGTTCGATGCGCCCCACAAAGAGCAACATCCGCGGACAGCCCTTGTGCCCGATAGCTTCTTTGGCTTCGTCGTCTGGGATTGGATAGAAACGGGCGACATCCACCCCGGGCGGGATGATGACGATCCTCTGGTCATCCACCCCGTAAAGGAACTCGAGCTGGGCTTCTTCAGCCTGGGTGGCGGCCACAATTCGGTCTGCCATGCGCATCACCTGGCGTTCGCCGTTGATGCGGTAGTCGCCTTCCATCTCTTCGGGCGATTGGGCAATGCGGTTCTTCATCAGACCGAGCGTGTGGAACATTTGCAGCACCGGCACTTTCCATTCGGCCTTGAGCATTTCAGCCGCCACGCCGGACATCCAGTAATGGCTGTGGATCAGGTCGTAGTGGATGCCTTTCTCGGCGGCAAAGCGTTTGATACCCTCCACAAAGGTGGGGATGTGGGTGGCGAGTTCGGGTTTGGGCAGCGGAATTTCGGGGCCGGCGGGCACGTGCACCACACGGTTGCCGTAGCCCAGCGAATGGACCACGTGCGGCACATGCTCATCCTGTGAACGGGTGAACACATCCACGTGGACGCCGTCGCAGCCCAACTGGCGTGTGAGCTCGGCGACATACACGTTCATGCCACCAGTGTCTTTGCCGCCCAACGTTGCCAGAGGACAGGTGTGATAAGAGATCATGGCGATGTTCAAGTGATTTCCTTGCCTTTTCAGCGAGGGTGCTGATATAATTTGCCTCGCGCTGGTAATTATATCGCCACCATAGCTCAGTTGGTAGAGCGACCGCTTCGTAAGTGGTAGGTCCAGGGTTCGATCCCCTGTGGTGGCTCTTTTTAATTAATGGGGAGAGTAGAGAGCAGAGAATCGAGAATTGTAATTTGTAACTCGTTCCGATTATTTCCTATTTATAATTCGCACTTCACCACGACTTTCTTGACCAAAGCGGATGATCCAACCATCAAGCTCTGCATGTGCGCGTCTTGCGGAAAGAAGACCGCAAATGAACCTGCCGTCAGATTCAGGGTGCTCCCAAAGTCTCTCAGGCAAGCCCCCCGCGGTTTGATTATCGAGACATCCTTTGTCCAATCAAAACCGCGGAGGTCTGCACTTGAACTGAATACCGGGAATCTGCACTTCAAGATTCCCGGTATCTGGGGGTTGACCTTAATGACAATATCCTTATAAAAACAACACGATCATGATAATAATCATGATGTTCCTTCTTCTACCGTGGATGATCCAGCATGTACTGGTGCAATCGATCCAGCGCCGGGGTGGGGTTACGTGTTGACCTTGCGATGGCTTGTAACTCATCTGATAACAGTCTTATTTCACTATAAGCCGCGAGAGTGTGGCGCACGGCGATCGTGTCAAAGTGCTGCGTTTTGCTCCACAATTTGAAGATAGTGCGTGTCAACGCTTTGGGCATGAGCGTAATGATCTTCAACTTGCCGGGGATGATCGGAACGCCCAGTTGGCGCAGTACGGCAAAACTTTCATGGATGGCATCCACCAGCAGACGCAGCAGGTCAGATCTTTGTGAGAGCACCTTTCCATCCCCACCTGCGGCGAGGATGGCGTTGGCAACCGGTGATACCCAGGCGACATGTGTCTTCTGCCATGCCTCTATATTTCTACTAATGGCAGTGGCAAAACCCGCATTTCTGAAAATCCTGGCAACATCCTTGATCCGTTCTGATTTACTGCCGTCCAGTTCGGCCAATGTGGTTGGCTGTAACACTGGTGAAACGATATGGTAGCGAACCACACCGTCTTTGCGCGTGCCGCCTGCACCGGCAAAACCGAGCAGCAGCCGCTCTTCGCCCACAGCTTTGATCCAATCCGCATACCCGTTGGGATTGTTAACCATGAATAAAATGGCCTTCGAATTCCGGTTGGCCGCCAGCGTTGGCAGCAGATCGGTCACCTGATCGCCGCGCACCAGCACGATGATCAGGTCATAACAGTCATCTGGTTCAAGCGTCTGGCAGACCGGCATACGGTTGACTGTTCGTTCGCCAGAGATGGCTCCCTCAAGAATGACGCCATTCAGCACTATTTCTTCATAACGCTTTCCGCGCGCCAGTAGCGTCACGTCGTATCCGCATTGGTACAACCGTGCGGCGTAGAGACTACCCAGCACACCGGCACCGTAAACAAGGATCTTCATTTATCCGCCTTGCGGGCATTGGCAAAACAGAAATCGCAAAACTCTGCACCGCGGCCGATGGTTTGGGTCCGCTGCCAGAGCACCTGGGCGGACATGCCGCCGTAGATCAGGTCATCCACACGGCAGAAGCTGGCGGTCAGTTCGGTTGCGCCGTATGCCGCAAGCGTGTTGTAGTAGAAACAGGTATTCATTCTGAAGCGGATGGCGTCGCCGTCGACTTGCTGCCATTCCATCACCCAACCCTCCGCGGGGTATTCTTTCATGGCGGTCCTGATATAGGCCCGCAGGATCGGGTAGAAAAGGGGCAGACGTCCGAGCCGCTGCATGCGTTTGGCGTATCCGCTGTACATCTCTTCAAAGGTCTGGTCGATCTTTTCCAATGCGGATTCCTGCGGCTTGCCATCCTCCCTGAGGATCTGGTAATAGGCCAGCCCGGGCAAAATGCCCTGCACCAGGTGATGTTTCAGGACCGGGCTTTCGGGAATGCTGTGTTTGGTATAAAGGTCATAATAGCGGTTGAGAATGCGCTCGTATTGTTTTTGTCCCACCAGCGACAAAATGCCCGGGAAAAAGTGCTTCGATAATGGGATTGAATTGTTGGACTTAATGGTTTTCCTTTGTTATTTGATAAAGATGACTGACCGGCTTAAGGCAATCTGCGGATGCGAGACTTCGATGAATCCCAGCTCGAAGCCCAGATCGAGCTTGGCTTCGAAATTCTTGCGTGTGACATGGATGATCGGTTCCACGATCAGCAGAATGCCATCCGGTTTGAGCATCGAAAAAAGTTCCTGCATAAAGGCCTTGCGGTTGGTGACCTCATGCACCATCCAGAAGGCGAAGATCATGTCTACGGGTTCGGTCACACCGATCTTGGTGGGCAGGCACAGATGAGGCTGAATGAGCTCTTGCACCCCTGCAGCTCTGGCCCGCTTTTTAAGCCCGGCGAGCATCTGCGGCTGCAAGTCACCTGCGATGACCTTTCCTTTTGGGCCGACCAGCCTGGCAAGTTCCAGAGAGAAATAGCCCATACCGCAGCCCACATCCAGCACAGTGTTGCCCGTGCTGACATAGGGGCGCAGAATTTTGTTGGGGTTGTGGACCAGTTTGCGCATGGGGTTGTCGAAGGTGAACAGCAGCCACCAGGGGCAGGTGAAATTGGATTCAAGTTGTTCCATAATGATCTCCTTTATTAGTTAGGCAAAACTAACTATATGATTAAAAAAATTAGCTCATGCCGTCAAATGCTTTGGCCAGCAGCGCGGCGAGCTGTTCAACTTCACCGGGGTTAAGCCTGGCAGCCAGGTGGTGAGCCAGGCTCTTGTGTACGTTTTGATGTAGTTCATCGAAATCATGCGCTTTTTGAGTTGTCACGATGTGAAAAGAGCGCAGATCTTCGTGGTCTTGAACCTTTGCCACGTAGCCTTTTTTGATCAATGTTCCCACGTTTGCTGTCACAGACGGTTTTGAGACGTTTAATTCCCTGGCGAGGTCGCTGAAAGTGGGGTGGCCCATGCGGATGATCGTGTTCAGGTAGAACATCTGGCGCATCGAAAGTTCAGAAAAACGCTCATCTTCAAAGGCGCGTTCTTCCATCTCTGCCATAATGGCGCTGGCAGTTTCGATCACTTTTTCGAGGGGTTCAAGATTCGGTTTCATAATTAGTTAGTCTTTACTAACTAATTATACTTGCAGATAAATAATTGTCAATACTATTCCAATAGTCATTTTCAAACGAATAGCTTCCCACAATGCTTGACAGGGGGTTTTTACTTAAGAAATAGATTAATTATTCTAAAACGTCATTATTGGATCATTCTTTTCCTAATTACTAATCCCTTATTACGAATCACTGAGAACGAATCACCAGTTTTTTCTCACTTTCAGCTATAATTAGCGCATGCCCAATAAATCCACTCCACTTGTGATTGGCGTAGCCGGCGGTTCCGGGTCCGGCAAGACCACTGTTGCCCACATGGTATTAAAACGGGTAGGCAAGCAGCGTATTGCCTTCCTGCAGCATGATTCTTATTATCGTGAGTTGACCGGTCTTGAACCGGCCCAGCGTGCGCTGGTGAATTTTGACCATCCCAATTCGCTTGAATCCGAGATGCTGCGCGAGCACATTCTGGCGCTAAAGAATTGGCAGTCGGTTGAAGTGCCCGTCTACGATTTCACCACCCATAGCCGCACGGGTGATACCATCCATGTGGACCCCAAACGGGTGATCCTGGTGGAAGGCATCCTCATCTTCGCGGACCCCTGTTTGCGGGACCTGTTTGATGTCAAAATTTTCGTGGATACTGATTCCGATATCCGCTTCATTCGCCGTCTCGACCGCGACATCAGCGAGCGCGGACGCACTACCGAAAACGTGGTCAAGCAGTACCTGAGCACGGTGCGGCCGATGCATCTTGAATTTGTCGAACCCTCCAAACGCTACGCGGATGTGATCATCCCCGAGGGCGGGTTGAACGTGGTCGCCATGGATATGGTTATTGCACGCATTGAATCCCTGTTGAAGGAAGAACACAAGGAAGAATGAAGCTGACGGGTTGGCGGCTCAACGTTGTCAGAGCGCTGGTGTTGCTGGCTGTGATCGCCCTCACCGTCGTGCTTTTTATTTATCGCAACCAGGTGCAAAAATTTGGGGCTCTGGGTTACCCCGGCATATTCTTTGTGTCCCTGCTCTCAAATGCCACATTGATTTTGCCGGTTCCGGGGGTATTGTTTACCTCGGCCATGGGCGCCTTATTCAATCCGTGGTGGGTGGCGTTGGCCGCCGGCACTGGGGCGACGATCGGCGAGTTAACCGGTTATATGGCGGGGTTCAGCGGACAGGCCGTGATCGAGAACAAAAAGTGGTATGAACGTGTCTCGGGATGGATGAGGAAATACGGCGACATTACCATTCTGGTGCTGGCCTTTGTGCCCAACCCGGTATTTGACATCGCAGGTATGGTCGCGGGAGCATTGCGCCTGCCTTTGTGGCGCTATCTTTTAATGAGTTGGATCGGCAAGGTGGGGAAAATGCTGCTGTTTGCTTTTGGCGGCGCATCCATTTTAAAATTATTCGGTGCTTAGCGGTTGTCTTTTTCTCTTTTTGAGTTGCAGAATAAGGCAGAGCCTATATAATGATACAAGAAGTTTTCATTGACTTAAGACATTCACAGGCTAATGGCAATGGCAAAATCTGATCTACGCATTTTATTGGCGGAAGATAATGAGGTGAACCAGCATCTGATGATGCGCATCTTGACGCGCGTCGGATACGATGCCGTGCTGGCGAAAACCGGCATCCAGGTGGATCTGCTGTCCTCCGGCACCACGGAACTCGTCAACCGGCTGAAGGCGGAAGGCGATCGTACTCCTGCAGACCTCCTCCTGACCAACGATGCCGGAAGCCTTGAACTCGCC
>DAIEPS010000200.1 GCA_027348305.1 Anaerolineaceae bacterium
CCAGACGCGCAGATCGTTGATGGTCAACAGCGGCCGCCCCGAGGAAAAGTTTTCTTCTTCGTTGAGAAGAGACAAGGGAAGGTTGTTGGTGTTCATGGTTTCTCCTGTGAAGACTGGTATAGCCAGCACTTCACGCTGCGTCCGTCCACGCGATAGATGGGGGGTTCCTGGCTGCAGCGTTCAAATTTCTTTGTACAGCGTTCCATAAAGCGGCAGCCCTGCGGCAGGTTTACCAGGCTGGGAGGCTGTCCGCCGATGTGCTCCAGTTCATGTTTGTCGCGCAGGTGGGGCACACTGGCCATCAGTTTTTGTGAATAGGGGTGAAGCGGGGCGGTGAAGAAGCTGCGGGCGGAACCGGTTTCGATCAACTGCCCCGCGTACATCACGGCAACCTCATCCGCCAGTTCACTGGAGGTGGCGATGTCATGCGTGATGAGGATGAAGCTGGTGCCCAGTTCCTGCTTGATGCGCTTGAGCACATTGAAGATATTGGCCTGGGTGAGTACGTCCAGGGCGGAGGTGGGTTCATCCAGTATGATCAGGCTCGGCGAGGTGATCAGTGCCATGGCGATGGCCACACGCTGGCGCATACCGCCGGAAAGTTCAAAGGGATAGCGGGTTAAAAAATCCGCGGGGACGCCCACGTGTTTGAACATCTTCAATGCCATTTGCACGGCTTCTTCCTTGTTCACGCCCAGGTGGATCGTCGCGGGTTCGTAGACCTGTTCACCAACGCGGATGACGGGGTTCAGCGAGTTCATGGCTGCCTGCGGCACCATTGACATTTGCACCCAGCGTACCTGCCTTCTGAATTCTTCGTCGCTCAAGGGCATTACATCCTTGCCGTTGATCAGAACCTCGCCGCTGTAAGCAACCACATTGCGGGGCAGCAGACGCAGGATGCCGCGGGCGAGGGAGCTTTTTCCGCAGCCGGATTCGCCGAGGACCACCACGGCGCGGTGCTGCTTCAGCTCGAGGTTGACACCATCCACGGCTTGCACAGCTCCGCGGGTGGTGCGGAAATGCAGTTTCAGATCTTTAACTTGAAGCAAAGTGGAGTTTTCCATATCAGGCCTCTCTCAAGCGTGGGTTAAAGATTCGATCCAGGGCAAAACCAAGCAGGGCAAAGGCCAGACCGGTAAACATCAAGAGAATGGCTGGTTCGAGGATCCAGTAATACTGCCCCTTATAAAGGGCGCCGTTGACGAAGGCATCGTTGATCAGCTTGCCCCATGTGGGCAGGGTGGGGTCGCCCAGACCGAGGACGGCCAGCGAGGCTTCGAGAAAGACGAAGGTCGGCACCGAAGATACCAGGCCGGGGATGAGTGTTGGGATCATGCGCGGGATCAGGTACATCAAGATCAAGCGGCGGTTGCTGGCGCCGTAAGCCTTGGCGGCTTCAATGTAGGTGGATTCCTTGACCTGCATGAATGCCGCACGCAGAGATTTGATCTGCCCAGTGAAAATGCTCAAAAGCACCGAAGCCCCCAGGATCACCCAGATGCTTCGGCTGTAGAACGTGCCCACCATGACCAGGATGGAGAGGAATGGCAGCACCAGGTTGATCTCGGTGATGCGCTGGATCAAACCATCCACCCAGCCGCCGTACCAGGCGCCGATGGCAGCGAATACCATTGTCAAAACGGACGTTCCGAGTGCGGCGAGCAGCCCAAAGGCGAGAGCTACAGGTACACCCCAGAGCAGGGCGATGCGCAGGTCACGGCGGTAGATATCCGTGCCGGCGATGCCGTAAACCTGGCCGTGCATCACAAATTCGGCATCGACTGTGGATTCAGGTTCCCAGGCAACCGCAGAGAGAATGACCTGATAAGTGCCTTTCAATGGAGCAGTGTTGTTCTTGTCTTTATCCAGGAAGAGGGCCTTCTGGGGGTCAATACCTGACAACTTCTTTTTGAGTTTTTCATCTTGAGAAAAGCGGTAGGTCGAAGAAGTGTCCAGTATCACATCACTGACGCGAACCTGTCTTTCATCAGGGGTAACCCAGGTGATGGAGACAAAAGGTTTCTTTTCTGCAAAAGTGGATTCTATATAAAGCAGCATATCTTGGGGAAAATCATCGTATTGGTAATCGAAGGTGTAGGTCAGGGTAATGATGCTGCTACCGTCGCTTTTGGTATCTACGGTGCGCTGGTAACCGCCCGTAGAGGAATTGATCACAAAGGATTCGGGTTTCTTTTCTTTGGCAAACCAGTTGAACCAGGCAGGAGGAACGAGCTTGGGATTCTGATACCAGACGTCTTCTCCTCCGCGCCACAAGACAATGGCCTGCGAATAGGGGATGGAAATCAGGGCATAGACCGCAATGATCAACAAAATGAGGATCATGATCATTCCAATGACGGCTGAAGGGTAACGCGTTATTTCTTTGAGGGTACGTTTTATCGTTTTCATCAGGTTACCCTCCTACTTTCACACGCGGATCAATCAAGACATAGACGATATCGAGAACGAATACTGTAATGGCGAGTAAATATGCAAAAATAATCGTGTCACCCACAATAACCGGCACATCAAAGAGCCCGATGGCGCTGTAAAGTGTGCGTCCGAGCCCAGGCCAGATGAATACGGTTTCAGTGATGGTGGCACCTGTCCATAGACCAATTAATGAAAGCGCAAACGAAGTGACGATGTTTGGCAGGGTTGGACGAAGTATATAACGACGTTCAATATCACGATCAACAACCCCTTTGGCCTTGGCCATTTCAACATAATCTTCACTCGAATATATCAAGAAGAAAGTTCGCCAGGTATAAACGCTTAAGAAAAACCCACTGATGATGAGTGACCCGGCTGGCAAGATCAAATGTTTCAAAACATTCAAGGTATATAACCATTTATTATCGGGTGGAGGAGAATCCACTAGTCCGCTGAAGGGCAGCACACGCAAGACTGCCGCGAAAAGTAAAATGAGAAAAATTCCGTAGAACCAGGGTGGAGCGGAAGAAGTTGGTGATAAAGCGATGGTCAACTTATCCCAAAAGCT
>DAIEPS010000201.1 GCA_027348305.1 Anaerolineaceae bacterium
AGATGTCTTACCTGTTCTTAAAAAAAAAGGAGTCTGATTTTCAGACTCCTTTTGACGGAATTCCAAAGTGTAACCAGGGTTACGCTTTATTCGGCAACCAGCAGGGCGCGGGCCAGTTTGGCGTGCAGGCTGCCGAGCCCCTTGGCGAGGTGCATGTTGCTGGTAAGAAGGATCACGCCGGCGAGCACAAAGAGAGGCATGGTCCAGGGTTCAAAGAGGTGTGACACGCCGTTCCACCAGAACATGGGCAGGTGATAAACATATTGGATCACCGGAACGGCGATAAAAGCAAGACCCACGGCAAACAGGGTGATGAAGAGCACGAAGTAGATGATTCCCAGAGGGAACTGTAGGAAGAGGAAGAGGGTTGAGAACCAGGTGATCTTAGATCCAAAAATGGCTTTCAGTTTTTCCTTCCAGGTAATGTCTTTGCGGGTGAAGACGGGGCGTCTCGGCATGCGCACCCCGAGCAGGGCTTCAACGATGCGGCCTTCGAGCCAGGCCAATCCGCGGAAGGAGAGGAAGATCAGTGCTGCCAGCGGGATGCCGAAGATCATGATGATCATCGAAAGTGATAGCGAAAGACCGGTGACGGCCCAACTGAAATAAAGTGTACCGGTGATCAGCGAGATGAGCATATAGAGCACGGATCCCCAGGCGCGAGGATCGCCATAAACACCGAAGAAACGTCCCAGCCAGGGGCGGTCCATTTTGGTTTGCGGCATTGATAAACTGGGATTCATTTTTTTCTCCATCATTTGATAGGCCGCAGCGGTTTCTTCAGGAGTGCCGTATTCCTCGATTATGGCGTCAAGGTCGGGCAGTTCCTGCCCTTCCACGGCCAGTGCGCTGCGCAAGTATTCTTCGGCGTCCGCCTGCGCATCTCGCACAGTGGCGGGGTCGCACTCCTTCATCAATATTTTTAATTGGGATAGATAATTCTCAATGGTCTGACTCATGCCTGGTTTCCTTTCAGTGTGGCATCCACATAATCACGGGTTTGCTCCCAAACGGTTTTCCATTCCGTGTAAGCCGCTTTGCCGGCGGGAGTGATCTGGTAATATCTTCTTGGCGGTGCGGATATGGAGGGTACCACGTGACTCTGAAGCAGTGCACTGTTTTCCAGTGAACGCAGCACAGGGTATAAAGCTCCCTGCTTCATTGAAAGCCCTTCTTTCTGGCCTGCCCCAATTTGGCGGGCAATCTGATAGCCATAAAGGGGTTCGGTCGCGTTTGCCATGACACCCAGTAAAACCAGCGAGGCAATGCCTGAGTTCAATTCTTTTTGAAATTTCTTTAACGTGCCCTCATTTTCGTCCAAATTGTGCTCCTTCTATTATATGAACAATATTGAGTAAATAATACTACTAAGTTAGTACTATGTCAATAATGAAATAACCCTATCCAAGGCAGACCCCCGTGGTTTCAAAGCTGCGAGGGTCAGTTAATGAGAGATGTTGATTTCTATTGTTGGCAGGGTGTGGGATCAGACTAATCTTATGGCGATGAACGATCGTTCAGGCTTCTTGCTGAAGATCTTTGGTAATTCAAACAATGCTTTCATCAGGCCGTACTTTTTGGAATAAAGCCTGTCCACCGCCTGTATCTCATCCCCTTGCATGAAACGGCTGGAGGCGGGCTGCCATTCGCCCGTCACTGTACCGTCCATTTTGCAGGGAGCGATCTTCACTGCAGGGTTGTTGTGCATGCGCTTTATCTTGCCGCTGTCGGGTTCTGTGGTGAAACACAGTTCGCCGTTGTATTCGACAAACCAGACCGGGGTTTTGACGCCTATGCCCGATTTACGAAAAGTCTCCAGGTTGATATATTGTTCTTTTTTGAACGATTCCAAGTTTGCCATGTTATTCCCTCTCATTGATCAAATACTGCTAAAAAAATTATTAGCATAATTATACGCCGTGTGCCAAGGGGGCAGTATTTAAAGGTAAACGATTAACCTGCAAATTGACTATTGACTTTATTATTAAATCTTTCTATGATGTAGTTAGTTTATTGCGGCAATAAACTAACTCTTCTCTTCTTCTTGTACGTTTTTTTCTCTTTATTGAGGGGGCTATGATAACCTCCAAGCTCAACACAGCAGATCAAGTTTGGGTGCGAAGAATGAACCGGGCGATCATCCTCGGTGTTTTTCGTACCCAAAAGACGCTGTCTCGAGCTCGGTTAGCCACTGAGACCGGCTTGAACCCAAGCACGGTTTCAAGCATCATCAGCGAACTGATCAACGAAAACCTGATCCGTGAGACTGACTTGATCCAGTCCAGCACCGGCCGTCCGGGTCGATTGCTTGAGATCAACCCTGAGGGCGGATGTGCACTTGGAATTGAAATTAACGTGGACTACATTGAATTATTGGTGACAGACTTTTCTGCCAATATCTTGTGGCGCCAGCGCCAGGCCTCAAAACCTGAGACCGGGCAGGACGGCATCATGGACCAGGTCTTGACCCTGGCCAAACAAGCAGCGGAATTCATCACCGAGCACGATTCCCGCCTGCTCGGCATCGGCGTAGGTGTGCCTGGTATGGTGGATGTCGCCAGTGGGGTGTTGCGCCTTGCGCCAAACCTGCACTGGGAAAACGTGCCCATCCGCGATATTCTGTCCACTTATTTTGATTGTCCCATTTACGTTGAAAACGAAGCTAATGCGGCTGCGCTAGGCGAGTACTATTTCGGTGCGGTTCAAAACGTCAAAGATTTCATTTATTTGAGCGCAGGTGTTGGCCTGGGCAGCGGCATCGTGATGGATGGAAAGCTCTTCCGCGGCATGTTTGGATTTGCCGGAGAAGCCGGCCACATGACCCTGGATGTAAACGGCGATATGTGCGGCTGCGGCAAACGCGGCTGTTGGGAAACCTTCGTGGGTCCGCGCGCGGTGGAGCAGCGGGTAAGACGCTCGCTCAGCAACGGTGCGAAGTCAGTACTACATGATATGTCTAAAGGGGACCTTGAGAATATTACCGTGGA
>DAIEPS010000202.1 GCA_027348305.1 Anaerolineaceae bacterium
CACAGCAACGCCGGTGGCTTCAAAAAATGGACGCAGGGAAGAGGGCATGGAATGTCCTTTCGCGAACAGAATGGAGTTGAATTGGATTGATTATAACAAGATGAATCAATGCGGTTAAGGTTGAGGAAAGGGTTCAGGCCACGCGTCCATGTAGAAATCCATATACTCCTGCACATGTGTACGCCAATAAGAACGCGTATGCCCGCCGGGATAAATATGAAATATCGGGCGGATGCCGTTGGCCAGCAGTACTTTGACAAAATAATCAATATCGGGGGCCAGAGAATCCTGTTCGCCTCGATCGAGGTATATACGTGGAAAATCATCGATGGTGTGGCTTTCAAGCTGCTTCTGAACCCAGTTGGAATCATTAAACATCAACCCGTAGGAATGCCCGCCCAATGTGCCAAAGAGATCAATATAACGCATGGCAAGTTTGATCGCCCATCCCCCTCCACGTGAGATGCCGCCTACCGCGCGGCAAACCTTTTGGGTACAGGTGGCATAGTTGGAATCCACCCAGGGGATCAGATCGTCTATTATGGCGTCAGGGAATTTTGAAGTTGAGTTGTCATCCAGGTTTCGCTCTTCAAAAGGAAAGACCATGATGAAAGGAGTTTGTCCTTGATCGATGGCCCTGTCTGCTATGCCGGTCACTCCCAGACTGATCCAATAGGTGTCGTCCATGCCCTGTCCGTGCAGCAGGTAGAGCACGGGATAATTGCCGGATGGATCATAGCAGGGCGGAAGATAGATAGATACCGGTAGCGGGACACCCAAAGCAGCAGAAGGAATAGAAACCTTTTCGACTGTTCCGGCAGTCTCCGTGCATGGGGTGGCGGTGGCAGTGGCTGTAGCTGTTGGTGTAATGGTTGGTGTGGCAGTTTCAGTCGGGGTTGCGGTTGGGGTAGCCGTTGATGAAGCTTCAGGCGTATGGGTCATAAGTAAGGTTGGTGTTGTGCTCAACCGCGATAAAGAGGAACTTAATGCACAACCTCCAATGAGAAGAGCAACTGTAATACAGGTAATGGTATTCAATACTTTTCTTTGTGCAAGTTGTTTCATATCGTTGGAACCTCATTTTTAAGGTCTGGCCATACCGGTAAAAACATCATCCATTGACTGGGGTCCAGCCGGATAAATTGCTCTGCGATCTTCAGTACTTTTTCTGCATTGAATACCAGTTCTTCATGCGGATCGTCGCGATGCTCAAATTCAACCTGGGGTGAAACATCCACAATTGTGGTGCTGTCTTTTTGCGTTTGAAAGCCGATCACAAATACCCTGGCGTTGGTTTTAAGCGCCAGTTTGACGTAGGCCACAGGTAAGGCAGTTTTTCTGCCAAAGAACCTGGGTTCATGATCCGATTCATTGATGGGGCGGTCAATGCCGGTCAGTACAGTACCACCACTTTGCAGGCGCTGCCTGGCATGCTGCATGGCTTCCATATTTAACGGCACTACTTCCATGCCGCGATCATTGCGAAGTTTGTTTTGCCAGGCATACCCTTTATTGGGATGCGGTATGGCGAGGGTCAAGAACTTGAATCCTAGTTGTGCGAGGTAGAGACCGCTCAGATTGAAACCGGATAAATGAGGCATCAGCATCAGAGTGCCCTGGTCCAATTCTCCTGACATGCATTCATTCATCATTTTTTCAAACCGGGGTGTCAGTTTGACAAACTTGCGGATCTCTTCAGGCCGGTCAAGATTATGATAAAAGTCGTATAGTGCCCTGCCCTGGTTTTGATAAACCTTTCGAATAGCCTGCCTGAGTTGACGGGCGGTCAAGGTACAGCCATGAGCCATCCATTGGTTAATGCTTATTGCCCGAAAAGTAGGACTAAAAACCCGGTTCCCGGCCAGGTAAGAAATGGCAGCAGCAACGGGATGTCCGATGAAGTTGGGGAGACCCTGGCTTAAAGCCAATATTGCAGCGGTACCCAGTGTCTGTGAGGCGGAATCATCGTAGGTCATATTATATGAACATCATTTTATCCAACTACTGAATTTTTAGGAATACCCTTTCTCTATTTGTATCTAAACTCAAATGAATGTGTTTAATAAATGGTTATGGTAGAATGTTTCCTGCGGGAAGTTCTCCTCGCCCCACCCCCAACTTCGGAGAAATAACATGTCAAAAACAGCCCCCGTTGTAAAGAAAGATAAAAGAGCACGAAGGTCTTGGTATTTCTATGATTTTGGCAATTCTGCGTATGCAGCAGTCGTTCTACTGGCTGTTTTCTCAGCTTATTTTAAAGGCGTAGTCGTCGGTGGTGCTGAAGGTACCCGTTTATGGGGTATCGCAGTAGGCACGGCCGCCATCTTGGTGGCCATAATCTCCCCGATCCTCGGGTCCATCGCGGATTTTTCAAGAGCAAAAAAGAAACTGCTCTTCATCTTTACCGCGTTATCCATCGTTTTCACTGCACTGCTCTTCTTTGTCCGCAAAGGCGACGTGGTCATGGGCATGGCCTTCTTCATCCTCGCCGAAGTCGGCTACCGAGGAGCACAGGTCTTCTATGATGCGCTGTTGGTGGATGTAGCCACCCCAGAGACGATCGGCGATGTGTCTGGCAAGGGCTGGGCCATCGGCTCAATTGGCGGTGTGGTTTGTCTTGGGATCGTTTTGGGTTTACTCAAAGGCTTTAACGTCCCGGTTGAATATGCTTTTTTGGTGACCGCTTTGTTCTACCTGGTTTCGGCATTGCCAACCTTCTTGTGGGTCAAACAGATCTCTGAACCTGAGAAACTGCCCGCTGGTGAGACCACCTTTGGTCTGGCATTCAAAAAACTTGCCCATACTTTTAAAGCCATCAAGAGTTACAAAGAATTCGTCAAGTACATGGTCGCCTTCTTGATCTATAACGACGGCATCATGATGTTGATGGATTTTGCAGCGATCATCGGTGCCACGATGTTTGGTGTGAACCAGACCCAGT
>DAIEPS010000203.1 GCA_027348305.1 Anaerolineaceae bacterium
GGATGGATCCGCAGCCTGAACCGGTCATGCCGGTTGCATCCATACCAGTTGAACCCGAACCGGCAGCGGTTGAACTTGATAAGCAAGCCGTACAGACTTCTGAAGAAGTCAACCCCACAATTGTTGACACACCTAGTCGCAGGATAAAACCCAAAAAACCAGGTTTTTGGCTGATAACGGTATGCCTCATTCTGATCTTTGGTTTCTTCTTTACGCCCCTGAGAACAACCATACTCGTCCTGGGCATTGATTGGCGTCCTTCACAAAGCCCCTGGCTTGGACGAAGTGACACCATGCTCCTGACCACCATCCCGCCAGTACTGCCGCAGGTATCCATGCTCTCCATCCCACGCGACCTGTGGCTGCCCATCCCCAACCATTATGACAACCGTATCAACACCGCCCACTATTTTGCCGAGCTTGAAGTTCCCGGCTCTGGCATGCAAGCTGCCAAAGAAGCAGTAGCGGCCGACTTCGGGATTAAAGTGAATTATGCGGTACGTATTAAATTTTCAGGTTTTGTGGATATCGTGAACGCATTCGGTGGTGTCACCGTCAACTTGCCCGAAGATATGTCTGGCTTAAAAGCTGGCCCGAATCACCTGGATGGCAAGCAGGCACTTGCCTTCGTGCGGGACCGCAAAGCCAGTGACGACTTCTTCCGCCAGGCACGCGGACAGCTCTTTGTGGCTTCTGCCATTAAAGAAGTGCTCAATCCGCTCAAATGGCCGCGCATCCCTGCTGTTCTGGCTGTGGCTGCCGCCAATATAGACACGGACCTGCCGATCTGGCTCTGGCCTCGCACGGCCTATGCACTTATTTTTTCAGCGTTGAAGGGCTTTGACGCGCACACCCTCGATCGCACCATGATCACCCCCTGGGTAACGGATGAAGGCGCTCAAGTATTGGTCCCCAACTGGGACCTGATAAACCCCCTTGTCGACGGCATGTTCAAATAGGATCAGGTCGTACGAGTGCGTTTGAAGCGCAGGATCAAAAACAGGGCAATCACCAACAAGACCAGCCCACCCCCGTCAAAATAGATGAACCGCAGAACACTCGCCTTGACCAGCGGGTGTTCACCTTTTAAAACCATGAGAAGAATGGTTTCACCAAATACCCCAACCGCCTGCATGATCACGGCTTCGACCAGGGAGATCGTGTATTTCAAAGGGTTGACCAGGGCAAACAGATATGGGATGTTCCACATGATAAAGAGCAGTCCCATGCCCTGGATGATCGAACTGCCTGGCACACCTGTCAGCTCAAACCCTGGCGCATAATCCGCGGGTCGAAACAGAAAATAGAGTGCACACTGGAGGTTAAAGAAGGTCACAAGCCCGATCAACAGTCTGGCAATAATTGGGGGAATTGAGATATGTTTTTTGACCATGAATCTAATGAATCCTTATTTCTTAGTTACTTGTTGTACTTTACTTTTTTCTCTGGCCTCTCCCCTGCCCCTTTCCATCCGCGGGATGGAGAGGGGTTTGGGGTGAGGCGTGAAATTACTAGCTTTCTCACACAAAAAAACAGACTCATTGCCTTTTTCTTATTATAACTCGACGAAAATAATGTGTTTATACACCATATATGGGGGGTCGTTAAATCACAAACACCACATGTGAGCATTTATTGCGTGTATCAGTGTGGACAAATCGTCGCTATCAAGATGATGATTCAAAATTGCATATTGAATAATCAGAAAATGTTGCTACAATATTCATAACTGGTATGACCTCTTACCAATCCTAAAATTATCGGAGCAACTCCTCTATGGTCACCTGGGAAATTCCACCCAAACCCGCTGAACTGGCCGAAAACCGGCTGGTTGAAGCCATCCTTGACGGCACCTTCCCCATCAATTCGAGTTTGCCTCCTGAGCGCGAACTGGCCGAAAGTCTTGGGGTCACCCGCCCCACCCTGCGCGAAACCTTACAGCGCCTTTCCCGTGACGGCTGGATCGAGATCCATCACGGACGTGCGACCCGGGTAAAAGATTACTGGCGTGAAGGTAATTTACCAATTCTGGCGGCGATTGCTCATCACCCAGATAAGATCACTCCTAACGTTATTACAAATTTATTAGAAATTCGATTGTTATTAGCCCCTGCCTATGCTCGTTTGGCAATGCAGAACTCGCTCAACGAAATGATCCATTTATTGGAATCACTGCAAGATATTGAAGATACCGCCGAAGAGTTCACCCGCCGCGACCTTGATCTTCACAGGCAATTGACCATTCTGTCCAAAAATCCAATTTTCACTTTGATCCTCAATGGATTTGGTGAGCCTTATAACGACATGGGGATGCTTTACTTCAGCCATGCCGAATCCAGGGCTCATTCCCGCTCCTTCTACAAAAAACTGTTATCTGCCGTGCTTTCGAACGATTTTTACCAGGTAGAAGAAGTGACCCGGCAGGTCATGCAAGACAGCATTGAACTGATGCGCAATGCAATTTCAACATCCAACAATACTCAAGGAGAATGAACATGTGGGAAAAAGGTTGGAGAGAATCCGTCTGGAAAGACCTGGGCGGTAACTGGGACGTGATCGTGATCGGTGGCGGCATCACCGGAGCCGGTGTGTTTCGCCGCTCGGTGGCTGAGGGGTATAAGACCCTGCTCATTGAAGCCGCAGATTTTGCCTTCGGCACTTCAAGCCGTTCATCAAAATTAGTCCACGGCGGGTTTCGCTACTTGCGCAATAAACAGTTCGACGTCACGCGCGAATCCGTGCGCGAACGCGAATGGCTGCTCAAAGAAGCCAAAAACCTGGTCACACCGCTGGGATTCATCATGCCCTGCCCTGACAACCCCAAGATTTCAGGACAATTTGCGATCGGCGTTGTCATCTACGACCTGCTGGCCCCCAAATGGCAGCATTCATTCTTCTCAAAACGCAAGGTACTGCGCATTTGCCCGCAGATCGACA
>DAIEPS010000204.1 GCA_027348305.1 Anaerolineaceae bacterium
ATGAGCTGCGCAAGACCATGCCCAACACCAAGGATGTCGAGAAACTGTTTGGCATCACCGGTGCTTACATCCCAGTGAGCGTGGATCTGCCGCTGGCGGTGGGACTGCCCGCCGAATACGTGCAGGATCAGGCGCTGCGCTTGCAGCTTTACCGGCGCATGGCTTCCATCACGCTTGAATCCGAGTTGGACGAACTCTCGGAGGAGTTTGTGGACCGCTTTGGCGCACTCGTGGAACCCGTGGAAAACCTGCTTTACCAGATCCGAGTCAAATTGCTGGGTGAAAAGGCCGGGTTGACCTCCATCACCATAGAAGGCGAGCAGCTTGTGCTGCACTTCCCGGCGCTGCCTGATGGTGTTCCAGCCCGTGAACTACATTCCCCTGATGCCCGTTTGCGGGCCGGAAAGAATGCTTACTGGATGAAGGTGGATCTTTCCACTGATGCCTGGCGCGAAGAGCTACTGGAAGAGTTAGGAAAGATCGCGAAATAACAACATCTCATTGGGGATTGCTTCGCCCTTTCAAATAACAAATTCCTTTACGATCAAAAAATGATCAGGGCTCGCAATGACAAACATAATTAAGAGAACAGATGTGCTATAATGGGGTATTGATCGTTTTTTTTTATAAATAGGATCTACTATGGATTTCAAACTTCAAGCTCCTTACATTCCCACCGGCGACCAGCCAGAAGCCATCAAACAATTGGTGGAGGGCGTCAACAAGGGTTATCACGATCAGGTGTTGCTGGGCGCCACGGGCACCGGCAAGACCTTCACCATGGCCAACATCATTCAAAATACGCAGATGCCGGCGTTGATCATGGCGCACAACAAGACGCTGGCCGCGCAGCTTTACGCCGAGTTCAAGGAATTCTTCCCCGAGAACGCGGTGGAATATTTCGTGTCATATTACGATTACTACCAGCCAGAAGCCTACGTTCCGCGGCATGATCTGTTTATCGAAAAAGAGACGGATATCAACGAAGAGATCGACCGCATGCGCCTGGCAGCGACCACGTCCTTAATGTCCCGCAAGGACGTGATCATCGTGGCTTCAGTGTCATGCATCTACGGTTTGGGCAACCCAGAGAATTATGGTTCCGTGGTGGTTAACCTGGATATCGGCGGCATCTACCGGCGCAACGCGCTGCTCAGGCAGTTGATCGAGAGCCAGTACCAGCGCAACGACATGGAACTCAAACCGGGTGCTTTTCGGGTGAGGGGTGATACGATCGAGATCTTTCCGGCATATGAAGAGAAGAAAGCTTTCCGCCTTAGTTTCTTCGGGGATGAAGTTGAAAAGATCGTCGAGTACAGTCCGCTGACGGGAGAGATCTATGCAGAACCCCAGCATATTGAGATCTTCCCGGCCAAACATTATATCGCCAGTGAAACCCGCCTGAAACAGGCAGTTCTGGATATCGAAACCGAATTGGAAGACCAGGTGAAATACTTCAACTCCAACCAGCGCCTGCTTGAAGCCCAGCGCATCGAGCAGCGCTGCCGCTACGACCTGGAGATGTTGAAGGAAGTGGGTTACTGTTCGGGCATCGAAAACTATTCCCGCCACCTCGATCAACGGCCTGCCGGCTCCGCACCGTGGACCTTGATGGACTACCTGCCCTCTGAGTATTTATTATTCCTGGATGAGTCGCACATGACTGTGCCGCAGATCAGGGGCATGTACAACGGCGACCAGGCGCGCAAGAGCACATTGGTGGAATACGGCTTCAGGCTGCCCAGCGCCATGGATAACCGTCCGCTGACCTTTGATGAATTTCAACACAAGATGGGCTATACCATCTACACCTCGGCCACCCCGGCTGAATTTGAGATGAAGCGCGCCGACCAGGTGGTCGAGCAGATCATCCGACCAACTGGGCTGGTGGACCCTGAGATCGAAGTCAGACCCACCAAGGGGCAAGTAGATGACCTGTTTGTCGAGATCAAGAGACGAACCGAAAACCATGAACGTGTGCTCGTGACCACGCTGACCAAGCGTATGTCAGAGGACCTCACCGATTATCTGAAAGAGTTGGGCGTCAAGGTGAGCTACCTGCACTCGGAAGTTGAGACCCTTGAACGTGTGGGCATCCTGCGCGACCTGCGCATGGGGGTGTTCGACGTGTTGGTGGGCATCAACCTGCTGCGCGAAGGTTTGGACCTGCCCGAGGTATCCATGGTGGCGATCCTGGATGCCGACAAACAGGGCTTCCTGCGTTCAGCGACGGCACTGATCCAGACCGTGGGACGCGCCGCGCGTAACGTCAATGGCAAAGTCATCATGTACGCGGATAAGATCACCGACGCCATGGCCCAGGCCATAGACGAGACCAACCGCAGACGCAAGAAACAGATCAATTACAACACTTCTCACCATATTGAACCGTTCACCATCATCAAAGCGGTACATGACATCACCGAGAGGCTGTCAGCAGATAACCCGATGGTGGCTGAAAACCGGGGCCAATACAAGGCGGGCAAGGAGACTTCCGGCATGCCTGTAAAGGAGATCAAACGGGTGATCGCCGAACTGGAATCGCAGATGAAACAGTCCGCGAAGGAACTGGCCTTCGAGCAGGCTGCGGCCTTCAGAGATCAGATCATCGACATGCGCCGCCTGCTGGCGGAAGAGTCCGATGTGCCGCCGTGGAAGAAGGCCAAGCTGCTGGCCGGTGAAGTGGATTAAACAGAAATAAAATCGATGTAATAAATGATTACTGAAGACCACCTTGACAAGGTTTTTACTAACCTTGTCAAGGTGGACTAAGTAACTATCTGTCTTTTAAAAATCATCCCTCATATTTCTTTGGCTTCTGCAAGAATTTTCAAACGCGATTCACCCTTTAACCCATCCTCGGTTACAACATCCACTGGAAAGCCCAAGGATTCCTGAAGTTCATACTGCAAACCCCCGAGATCAAATAAACTGCGG
>DAIEPS010000205.1 GCA_027348305.1 Anaerolineaceae bacterium
ACCTTATGATGCATAAAGCACCCATTCTCGAATTTGATGAAGACCGTTCGGCCATCCTGATGCCTGACCCATACCGCTTTGCAAAAAGCGGACCTATCCCAGCCAGGGCTGTCTTATGCTTCTTCAAAGACGTGTTCGATGGTCTGCTGGCTGAAGGGAAACTCACCCAATTGGGAAATTTGCGCTCTGAGATCGGGGATCATCCAGTTTATTCTTACATGAGCGATGGAAAACCAGTTACGGTTTTTCACCCCGGTGTCGGCGCGCCGCTGGCTGCCGGTTTTCTCGAAGAATTGATCGCGGTGGGTGTCACAAAATACATCGTCTGCGGCGGCTGTGGTGTTCTCAATCAAGAAATTGCCGCGGGCCATCCCATCATCCTCACCGCAGCGGTACGCGATGAAGGCACTTCATACCATTACCTGCCCCCCGCCAGGGAAGTGAAAGCGAACCCCAAGGGTGTGGCTGCGCTTGAAAAAACCTTCAAGGAATCCGGTCTGGAATACCGCACCGGCAAGGCCTGGACGACCGATGCCATCTATCGCGAAACCAAGGGCAAGCGTAGTTCTCGGATGGCCGACGGCTGCGACGTGGTCGAGATGGAAGCGGCTGCCTTTTTTGCGGTAGCCCAGTTCCGCGAGATCACGCTTGGACAGGTGGTGTACGGAGGCGACCTGGTCATCCCCGAAGGCTGGGACGGCCGGGAATGGCACAAACGCGGCGATGACCGCCGCTTAATGTTTGATATGGCTGTAAAAGCCGTCCTCAATTTATAAACAAAAAGAGGTTGCCTGACCAGCAGCCTCTTTTTATGAAACACATCAAAGCTTATGAAAGTTGTGAACCACTGATCTGATTGGCCGCGATTACCCCTGATGCCATGACTGTTGGCACCCCGCCTCCCGGATGTGTGGATGCTCCAGCAAGATAAAGCCCCTTGATGGATTTGGATTTTGACGCCGGTCTGAAGACAGTTTGCGCAGTCAAATCCTGTTGGAAGCAATAAAAAGCACCGCCAGGATTATGCAGCCTGCGTTCAAAATCAAGGGGTGATGATATGGTCATATCCTTGACATGATCTTTCAGCCCGGGGATGATCCTTTCTGAAAGGTAATCCACAAGTGATTCGCTGAACTCCTGCCTGACATCATCCCATGATTGACCGGCAAGTTTTGAGGGTCCCTGAAAATCCAGGGCCACAATGTGATGTCCGGACGGGGCGAGAGATGGATCTGTTTTGGTTGGGCAGCAGATCAGTCCAAACTGCTCTTGTGGAGTAGGCAATGCACCTTTACGATATTTCTCCCACCAGAAGGTATTGATGTCATCCACATCGCGCGTAACCAGGGTATGGTGCGCGTCTAAAGGAGGATCATAGTCCACACCCAGGCAAATATAGGGCGTTGACTTGGATAACTGGTAACTCTTTATGCCGCTCCGCACGATCGGAGATAAATGCTCTTCTCCCACAAGATCCAGATACAATTTTCGAGCATTAATATTTGATACGACCACCCTGGCAGAAATCTGTTGCCCGTCTTTAAGTATTACACCTGTAGCCTGGTGATGGCCATCGACGGTTACTTTGACCACATCAGCATTTAACATCACCTGCATGCCAGATTTCTCACCCAGCCTCTGCAAGGCTTGAGGAATTTTGATCATTCCACCCCTTGGATAGTAAATACCCTTATGCTCCATGTAGGGAATGATGGCAAACAATCCCACTGCCTGTTCAGGTGAATGTCCGCAATAAAAAGCCTGGTAAGCCAGACTCTGCTTGACTTTTGGATCTTTGAAGAACTTATTGAGCACATCATTGTAGGTCATGAAGAAATACTTGTTGAATTTTGAGAGCGCCGGAATCTTCTTGAATGCGCCCAGAAAATCGCCCATTGTATTCATGGGTGTATGAAAGAAATCAAGGCCGTGTGCTTGAATGAAAGATTCAAACGTCCTGGCATATTCCAAAAAACCAACGCGGTCTTCTGCCGAGATTTTACCAATTGCATCCGCTGCGCCCTCCACCGACATTGGGATGGTCATGCGGGTATTGTCGGGAAAAATTACCGAATAGATCGGGTCACATTGGATCAGATCCACCTCTTTTTCAAAGGTTGTGCCCAGTTCGGTGAATGCCCTTTCAATAATTGGAATCATTTCAACAACTGAAGCCCCAATATCATATTTGTATCCATTGACATCATATGTGGAACAACAACCACCCACCTGGCCGCTTTGTTCCAACACCAGCACTTTTTTTCCGCGTTTCGCAAGAATTGAGCCGGTGGTCAATCCGCCTACACCAGCCCCTATGATCACAACATCATAATCAGCCATGAGAACTCCTTATACAAAGTATCTTGCAATGAGTGAAGGCACCTGGCGTAGAATGTAGCTGAAGAAACGCCGTTTCGATTTGGGCAAACATAGGACGATAATGGCTATGATCGCAATTATGCCTAACACGATCCATAACCAAAGCAAATTATGTTTCATATACCCTCCGATTGAATTTTTGAAAAATACCTCAATCAATCATAGGGATATTGGATATTCATTATCAAATAATGGATATCCTCAACCATTATGACAATTGATGCATATAGCGATAATTGTCATATTCGTTGTGTATTAATCAACACTTGTAATAAAAAGGAAATAATTAACTGGTTCTACCCACCTGCATTTTACTCAAGATGCGAACCTGTTCGACCGCATGGTACGAAGAACGCACCAGCGGCGCACTCTCAACCCATTTGAATCCGATCGCCAAACCATATTCTTTTAACCCGGCAAATTCATCAAGTGTGTAATAGCGCTCGATCGGCATGTGCTGCCGGCTGGGCTGCAGGTATTGCCCGATGGTCAGAATGTCCACATCCCAGGCACGCAGGTCTTGCATCACTGCTTTTACTTCTTCAAGGGTTT
>DAIEPS010000206.1 GCA_027348305.1 Anaerolineaceae bacterium
TCAGCACCTGGCAGAAGCATATCCAATAGTTCGAAAGCCGTCATCAAGCGGTGTGAGTCTTGAGTGCCCACAGCCATCAAGATCTCGCGCAGCCCATTAAAGGTGGTCTCAGGCAGAGTGCCCGTCATGCCAAAATCGATGAAGGTGAGCTTCCAATTCTCGGGGTCATCGCCTGGCGCAGCGGACTGGACGAACAGGTTGCCAGGATGCGGGTCCGCATGGAAGAAAGCGTCTTCGAAGATCTGTTTCATGTAAGTATCAAGCAGCCGCTTCGCTACTTCCGAACGGTCAAGACCGGCGGCTGTAATGGCGTCATAGTCAGTGATCTTGATGCCGCCTACGTCTTCAAGCGTCAACACACGCTTGGTGGTGTGGCTCCAGAACACCTGCGGCACACGCACTTCGGGCATATCCTTGAAGTTTTCAGCGAACCGCTCTGCGTTCTTGCCCTCATTCAGGTAATCGACCTCTTCATACAGGGTGCGGCTGAACTCTTCCATCAACCTGGGCACATTAACCCGTTTGCTGATCGGTCTGTAATGTTGAAGCCAGCCGCCCACGATCTTCAAAGCGGAAAGGTCCACACCAATGATCTCTTCAATGTGCGGACGCTGTACTTTAACGACCACCGCGGGGTAATCTGACCCATCTTCCTGTTTTTCGCTGATCACAGCACTGTATACCTGGCCGATGGATGCCGCTGCCATGGATATAGTGTTGAATTTGTGAAATTTCTTTTCCAGCGGCATGCCGAATTCCGCTTCGATCACCTCGCGCATGGCTTCAAAGGGTTCCGCTTCCACCTCATCCTGCAGTCCTGCCAGCTCATCCGTGATCTCCCGCGGCAGCACGTCCAACCTGGCGGAGAGGAATTGCCCCACCTTGATCATCACCCCGCCCATTTGCACAGCCAGCTTTCTGAACCGTTGTGCAGCCGTCTTCATGCGTTTGATGCGGGTATTATGTGCCCAGCGCCGAAACCCCACGTTGGCCAGGATCAAATCCCACCAGATCACATTGAGAAATGTCTGGCCGAAAAAGAAGAGAATACGGAAATAGCGTCTACGAAACATAAACAAGATTATACCTTTCACTGCTCGTTAAAAAAACTCTCCCCAGCCTTTTCGATCTGGGGAGGTACAAATGCTGTAGGAGGACACTATCAGTCAATGAACTCAGTAGGTACCGGCGTTGGAACTTCAGTAGGAGGTACGCCATAATTACCGATGATAAGAGCATATGTGCCATTGCCAACACCGCTGACCGTCGCCCAGGTCATGGTTTCATCACCAGTGGGTAGAACTGTCTTGGTGGGTAATTTCACCCATTTGGTGCCGTTCCATGAGTAAACGGCTCCGACCCATTTGAAATTGTAGAACTTGTAGTCAAAGCTTAGGCTTACCGTTTCACCGGCTTTCAAACCGCTGATCTTTATGCCGCTGCCGCTGAACTGTCCCTGGCTTGGGCCAAACCCAGTCGGATATACCAGACCACCCTGTTCGAATGTTCCGGGCAAAAACTGCGGAGATAGAACCAGTGACGTATATTTTTCACCGCTAAATGCAGGCTTGACCATCGGGTCAACCAGTCCGCTTGGAGGATCAACCATGGCAAAAACGAGGCTAAAGCTTATAGTTAACAATCCAACCACCAGTAGTGATGCTAGCAAAACCTTCCCAGATTTTTTCATTCTTATCCTTTCTAAATTTGACCTTATTTATCATAATTATAACCAGATTTAAAAAATGTCAATCCCCCAATTTTTAAAATGGATTTATGAGTCTCGACCCTTTCAACCGGCAAACCATTTGCTGCCGGCAAAAAAAGAAACTCTCCACAGCATGGCTGTGGAGAGCATCACGAACGAATTCGAATGTGACTATAATCTTAGGTTGGTTCTGTAGGTATGACTGTGGGTACTGCTGGAACGCCGTAATTCCCGATAATTAAAGCGTATGTGCCGTTGCCGACGCCTGTCGCCGTAGCCCAGGTCATGGTTTCATCCGCTTTGGGCAGCACAACCTTGGTGTCCAATTTCATCCAGCGGGTGCCATCCCATTTATAGATGCTTCCCTTCCACATGAAGTTATAGAATTTATAATCAAAACTGATGGTTACAGTCTCACCGGCCTTCAAGCCGCTGATCTTGAGTCCACTGCCGCTGAATTGTCCCTGGCTTGGACCGAACCCCTTGGGGTACAACAAACCACCCTGTTCAAAAGTCCCCGGCAGATACTGCGGCGATAAAACCAGTGAAGTAAATTTCTCTCCGGTGAACGATTCTTTTGCCACCGGGTCAGTCAGACCGGTTGGAGCTATCACTCCTGCAAAAACGGAGCCGAAAGTGACAAACAACAGCCCAACCACTAAAAGTGATGCGATTAAAACCTTGCCTGTCTTTTTCATTTTTTATCCTTTTCTAATTTTGACCTTATAACTCACATTATAGTCATCCTCACAAAAAGTCAATCCCTCAATTTCCTAAACGATCATCATGAACGGATGTCAGATAAAAAAATCCTCAAGGTACGCGCCTTGAGGATTTTGAGATTTGAGTATCTTAATCGACCATTTGAGTTGGTACGGCCATTTCCTTCGGTCCCCAATAATAGATAATGAGGGCGTAGGTGCCGTTGCCAAGACCTGTTGCACACGCCATGGTGGTTGCAGCAGGATCATTGGTAAAAGTAGTGGCTTGTTTCACCCATTTTGTGCCATTCCACTTGAAGACATTGCCGGCCCATTTGTAATTGTAGCCAGGGAAATAGAAACAGGCTTTTGCCTTTTCTTTACCGGTCAGATCACTAAGAACCAATCCGTTGCTGCCAAACTGCTCATCCGTGCGACCAACAGGTGCCATCAACTGGTTCTCAAGTTGGACAGCGCCCTTCAGAAAACCAACTTCAACAATTGAGCTTGTA
>DAIEPS010000207.1 GCA_027348305.1 Anaerolineaceae bacterium
GGGGTTGTATACAGCGCCCCTTCCTGCCGACTCGGATGAGTTTATCAATGTCAAAAAGATCCCTTTAAGTCGGGTGGCCGAGTTGATAAACCAGGGAAGAATGGAAGACAGCAAGACTCTTGCAGTGCTGATGTTGGCCCAAAAATACCTTCAAAAACCAATTAATTAATCAGATTAATAGCATTTTTCCTCAAAAAAAACGGTGGATTACCCATTAATGAGGGTTTTTTGGGTTTATAATGTATGAACAACCTGATCGCGAATCAGGGGTGTTTTTTTGCCCCTTACCTTTTTTAATGGAGTAAACAATGAAACGAGAAATGATCACAATTGATGCAAACGAGGCAGTCGCCAGTGTGGCATATCGTTTGGCCGAGGTGGTGGCGATCTATCCCATCACCCCATCTTCAAACATGGGCGAACACGCCGATGGATGGGCGGCAGCCGGTAAAAAGAATCTTTGGGGTACTGTTCCATCTGTGATGGAAATGCAATCAGAAGGCGGCGCCGCCGGAGCAGTTCACGGCGCGCTACAGGCCGGATCACTCACCACGACCTTTACGGCTTCTCAAGGGTTGCTGTTGATGATCCCCAACATGTTCAAGATAGCGGGTGAATTGATCCCAACCGTTTTCCATGTTGCCGCACGAACCATCGCCACACATGCTCTCTCCATTTATGGCGATCACTCAGATGTCATGGCAGCCCGTCAAACCGGCTTCGCCTTCCTCGCCTCTGATTCTGTGCAATCTGCCCAAGATAACGCTCTGATCGCCAATGCTGCTTCGTTGGAATCTCGTGTGCCCTTCTGCCATTTCTTTGATGGCTTCCGCACATCTCACGAAGTTAACAAGATCGAAAAACTCGATGATGACCAAATCCGCGAAATGATCAACGAAGACCTGGTGACAGACCTGCGCAAACGCGCCATGTCTCCGGAACATCCTTCTGTTCGCGGTACGGCTCAAAACCCGGATGTGTTCTTCCAGGCTCGCGAAGCGGGTAACACCTTCTACTTGAAGACCCCCGCCATCGTGCAAAAAGTGATGAACCAGTTCGCCAAAGTCTCCGGCCGCCAGTATCATTTGTTTGATTACACCGGCCCCGCAGACGCCACCGAAGTGATCGTCATCATGGGTTCTGGCGCAGAAGTTGCTGAAGAAACCGCGAAATTCATGAACAAGCAAGGCAGCAAAGTGGGTGTGGTGAATGTAAGACTTTACCGTCCATTCTCCGTAACCGATTTCGTTAAAGCTCTGCCCGCCTCTGTCAAAACGCTTGCAGTCCTCGATCGCACCAAGGAACCTGGCTCCATAGGCGAGCCCCTTTACCAGGATGTGGTTACCGCGGTCAATGAAGCCATGGAAGCCGGCCAGACCGCTTTCAAGGTTCTCCCCCGCATCATTGGCGGACGCTACGGCTTAAGCTCAAAAGAATTCACTCCCGCCATGGTCAAGGGCATCTTTGAAGAAATGGTCAAGGCATCACCCAAGACCCATTTCACCATCGGTATTAATGACGATGTGACTAACACCAGCCTGCCTTATGATGAATGCTTCTCCATCGCCAGTGAAAAGACTGTCCGCTGTGTCTTCTTTGGTCTCGGCTCTGACGGAACCGTCGGCGCGAACAAGAACTCCATCAAGATCATCGGTGAAGATACTCCCAACCAGGCTCAAGGTTTCTTCTACTACGACTCCAAGAAATCCGGCTCAGTCACCATCTCTCACTTGAGATTTGGGCCTGACGCCATCCATGCTCCTTACCTGATCGAATATGGCGACGCCAATTTCGTGGCCTGTCACCAATTCTCCTTCCTTGAATGGCTGGACATGCTGAAATATGCAGCCACCGGCGCCACCTTCCTCCTTAATAGTGTTTACGACAAGGATGAGGTTTGGGATAAACTTCCCAAGGAAGTTCAACAAGACATCATCACCAAGAAACTGAAATTCTACATGGTTAATGGCAATGAAGTGGCTTCCAAGACCGGCATGGGCGGACGCGTCAACACCATCATGCAGACCGCCTTCTTCGCCATCAGCGGCATTTTGCCCAGTGACGAAGCCATTGCCCAGATCAAGAAATCCATTAAGAAAACCTATGGCAAACGCGGTGACGCAGTCGTCAAAAAAAACTTTGACGCCGTTGATCACACCCTGGTCGCGCAATAACATCATCCAGGCATAGACGCGGATGACGAAGTTGGTCCACAACGGAACGAGCACAAGCATCAAGAATGTGTTGCGCCGTTTCGGATGAGCACGCGCCACAAAATAAGCCAATGGATACGCCAACAGGATTACCAAGACGGTGGTATTGAACGCCAGGGTCAGGGAGCGCCACAAAATGCTGGCGTACAGCGGATCGAAGCAGGTTGTCTGCCCATTGGTACAATCGTTGGTGAAGCCGATCAAGCGAATATAGTTGTGCAGGCTGAACCCGTAGATGACGCCGCCATCCGCATTGCGCGTTCCAAAGCTGACCACAGCCGTCAGAATCAGCGGGATGATCAGCAGGCCAATCATGAAGATCAGCGTCGGCGTGACCAACACCGTGCCTTGCATCGATTTATTTTCACGCAATCGTTTTAGCATAACCGACTCACTTGTCCGCAAGGATCAATGTATTTTCCGGGAATAGATTGAGACAAACATTCTGTCCTTGGATATAGTAGGCACTCGGGTCGAGACTCGAAATTTTGTTTTGCTCCCACACTTTGAAGGTGGTCGAACCCGCCTCCACGTACACGCGCGTATCAGAGCCGATATAGGTGCTTTTCTTCACCGCACCTTTCACACAATTCATTTTCAAGGCTGGTTCTTGCGATAGGCGAATCTTCTCCGGACGAATGGAGACAACAGCCTTTTCACCCTTCTGTACCCGGCCGGTGTTCAGGCCAGTCACCTCCATGGACAGC
>DAIEPS010000208.1 GCA_027348305.1 Anaerolineaceae bacterium
GGGTGGAATCCCCTGCCATCTTGATCAATGGTGACGAACTACGCGTCGGTAAGAGCATTTTATTGATCGAGATTCAAGCGCTCAATTGAGAAATTGGAGAAAAAAATGGATAAAAAACCGGTTTTGGCTGTAATTGGCGGGTCTGGCTTGTATGATTTTGCCGGCTTGACCGATATTGAAAAGGTAGATCTCGAAACGCCGTTTGGCAAACCCAGCGCCCCCATCATGGTGGGCACCCTGGCAGGCAAACGGGTAGCCTTTCTGGCCAGGCACGGACTTGGGCACAGCCTTTCTCCGACAGAGGTGAATTACCGCGCCAATATCTATGCATTAAAATCACTAGGCGTGGAACGCATAATCAGTGTCAGTGCCTGCGGCTCATTGCGTGAAGATTTCGCACCCGGCCATATCGTCATCCCCTCTCAACTCTTTGACTATACCAGTCAACGCAAACGCTCATTCTTTGGTGATGGCCTGGTGGTGCATGTCGGCGTTGCGGACCCATTTTGCCCGCAACTTTCAACCATGCTCTACAACGTGGTCTCTTCCACCGGAACGATCACCCACATGGGCGGCTCAATGATCACCATCGAAGGACCGCGCTTTTCCACCAAGGCAGAATCCAATGTATACCAGACATGGGGTATGTCACTGGTCGGCATGACCACCTCACCAGAGGCATTCCTTGCCCGTGAAGCTGAAATGTGCTATGCCGTCATGGCGCACGTCACTGATTATGATGTCTGGCATCAGAGTGAAGAAGCCGTAAGCGTGGATCTGGTGATCAAGACATTGCACAAGAACACAGAAATCGCTCAAAACACCATTACCACTTTGGTCAGCCAGTTGGGTGAACCTGAACCCTGCTCCTGCCAAAACGCACTTGAAAATGCGATCATCACCCGCCGGGATGCCATCCCCGCTGAAACCAAGAAGAAATTGCATCTGCTGGTAGAGAAGTACCTCGCGTGAAATTTTCGAAATCTGCTGCCCGATCACCTCAAGAGACGATCCAACGACGCTTGATGCTGCTCGCTGCCATGTTCTTATTGGCTGCAAGCTGTGCGTTGACCCTCGCGCCTGCTGTCAGGATCCACACTTCGGGTGTCGCACTCCGCTGGCAGCATTGGATCGGCTTCGCGGTCTGGCTGGTCGGGTTTGCGGCAGTCTACCGCCAGGCCGATAAATGGATTCCGGAACGCGACCCTTACCTTCTTCCAATTATCAGTTTAATGACCGGCTGGGGATTGCTAACCCTTTTCAGGTTGGATCCCGCATACGGCTTCAGACAAACCATCTGGCTCGCAATTTGTTTTATTGGCCTATTGGTTGGCTTGCGCATGCACTCATTGCTGCCAGTTTTGCGCCGCTACAAATACATCTGGCTGACACTTTCCCTGGCGCTGGCATTATTGACCTTCTTTTTAGGCACCAGTCCTTCAGGTTCCGGTCCAGCCTTGTGGCTCAGGCTTGGAGTTGTCTACCTGCAGCCTTCCGAGATTCTCAAAATAGTGTTGATCATCTATCTGGCGGCCTACCTCGCGGATAGTGTACCCGCAAGATTCAAACTGATCCAGCTCCTCACCCCCACATTGTTGGTCGCCGGGGCTGCATTGATGATCCTGGTCGTGCAACGTGACCTGGGAACCGCCTCATTATTTATTGCTTTATACACTGTGATCATTTATCTGGCATCAGGCAAACGGCGGTTTTTACTCATCAGTTTTTTGGTGATCGTTGCTGCCCTGATCGCCGGATATTTCCTCTTTGACGTCATCCAGGTCAGAGTGGAAGGCTGGTTGAACCCCTGGCTGGATCCCAATGGCCGTTCTTACCAGATCGTGCAATCCATTATTGCCATCGCAAACGGCGGGCTTTTTGGCCGCGGCATCGGACTGGGCAGCCCGGGCGTGGTTCCCGTGGCACAATCTGACTTTATCTTTCCCTCCATCATTGAAGAAACCGGTCTGCTGGGCGCCATCGGGGTAGTATTGCTGTTTGCAGTCCTTACCTTGCGTGGATTTATGATCTCCCTGCGGGCTTCAAATCAATTTCAACGCTATTTGGCAGCAGGCATCACCACCTACCTTATTTCTCAAGCCTTGCTCATCATGGGAGGCACAACAAGGCTCCTGCCGCTGACCGGCGTTACGCTTCCGTTTTTCTCATACGGCGGCTCCTCGCTGGTGACCGCTTTCTTTGCCGCACTGCTTTTATTGATCATCAGCCACAACACCACCGATGAGACTTCTCAGATCGTTCAATCCAAAGCCTATTTTCTGGCAGGCACGGTCTTTCTTTCTGCACTGCTGGCGGTGGGGTTGGTGTGTGCCTGGTGGGGATTCATCCACGCGGATTCGCTGCTTGCACGAAATGACAATCCCAGGCGATTTATCTCAGACCAATACGTCCAACGCGGAAAAATACTGGATCGTAATAACACCGTTATCGCAGAAACTGTGGGCGTATCAGGCAGTTTGCAGCGTGTGCTGCATTATCCAACATTAAGTTCCGTGGTGGGGTATTCCAACTCGAGTTATGGCCAGGGCGGCCTTGAAGCCAGCCTGGATCCCATCCTGCGCGGCGTGGAAGGCAATGATCCCGCAACAGTACTTTCGAGCAGACTGCTCTCTGCCCAATACCCAGCCGGCGCGGATATCCGTTTAAGCCTGGATATTAACCTTCAATTGATCGCGGATGAACTGTTGAAAGGCCAGACCGGCGCCCTGGTCATGCTCAATGCCGAATCAGGCGAGGTGATGGTCATGTCGACTTCACCCACTTTCGACGCGAATACACTTGAAAAGAATTGGGAAGCCTGGAAGGTTGATCCT
>DAIEPS010000209.1 GCA_027348305.1 Anaerolineaceae bacterium
CCCCCGCCGCGCCGGCAGATGTAGATCCGGCAGCTCCCGGCTGCCAGGGGACAAAAGAAAAAGCCCTGGTGGACCTGAACTGTCGCAAAATTACCGTATCGGTTGAAAACGCCTATATGCCTTTCAATTACATCCTGGTCAAGACGGGAAAACCAGGCGGGTGGGATTATGACGCCCTGGTCGAGATCTGCACCCGGCTGCACTGTGAACCGGTCTTCGTGGAATCGGCGTGGGATGGCATGATCCAATCCGTTCATGACGGACAGTATGATGTCGGCGCTGACGGCGTTACCAACACCCCTGACCGCCAGAAACAGGTTGATTTCTCCATTGGTTATCAGAAGATCCAACAAAGACTGCTCGCACGCAAGGGCGAGACCCGCTTCGCCAGCATCGAAGATATCGTGGCCAACCCTGCGTTGAAATTGGGCACCCAGGTAAGCACCACCAATTATGAAACGGCTGCAAAATACCTCCCCGAGGATCGCATCCAGGGTTTTGAAACCTTCCCGTTTGCCGTGCAAGCCCTGCTGGCCGGTGATCTGGACGCCATCATCATCGATGAGATCGTTGGCATGGGTTACCAGGGAACCAACGCTGACCAACTTGAACTGGTTGGACCTTCCATTTCCAGTGATGAGTTGGGTTTTATCTATCCCCTCGGAAGCGATCTTAAAGCCCCCGTCGACAAAGCTATTCAGGCAATGATCGATGACGGAACCATGGCCAAACTGCAGACAAAATTCTTTGGTCCAGATTTTAAAATCACATACGACGATATCAAATAAATTTACCCCTTAATAAAAACGGGCTCCCTTGATTCCATCAGGGAGCCCGTAGAAAGAGTACTGATGGCACAATTATCGAATGCCGAAGCGAGGCCTCCCCTACGAAATACTCCAGAATATCGTGAGTATATAAAAATAAAACTCAGGGCTGCACCCTGGTGGCTGTATGCAATATTTGCGATTGCCATATTTACCTTTATTGCTATTTTCACCAACATTCCCTTTCAAAAAGCATTTTTATTCATCAAGGCAGGTTTATCTGTAACCATCACAACGACGTTGATGGCTTTTGCTTTTGCCCTGTTTCTCGGCCTGCTGACCGGGTTAGGCAGGATCTCGGACAATACATTCTTCAAGAATTTAGCCACCCTGTATGTTGAATTGATCAGGGGCATCCCAATGCTGGTGTTGATCTTTTTCATCGCATTTGTGGGTATCCCGGGCGTGGTGACTGGCATCAAGTCGCTCGGCGCCTGGCTGGTCCAGGTGGGTGCTCCCGGTATCGGCGGCTGGATGGCGGCGGTAAAGAATGAAGTCCCCATGAACACGAGAGCTGTCATTGCGCTCTCAACCACATACGGTGCTTTTTTAGCTGAAATCTTTCGTGCAGGCATCCAATCCATTGGCCGCGGTCAAATGGAAGCTGCGCGTTCTCAAGGTATGAGTTACTGGCAGGCCATGCGTTATATTATCCTACCGCAGGCCATCCGCAACGTTTTACCCGCATTAGGCAACGACTTTATTTCCATGTTGAAAGATTCTTCATTGGTTTCCGTTCTGGCGGTGAGAGATATCACGCAGATCGCGAAGTTATATGCCGGACGAACTTTTCAATTTCAACAGGCTTACATTACCCTGGCAGTTTTGTATTTGACCATGACTGTTTTACTTTCCTTTTTGATGAAATATATCGAGAAACGGATCCAAAAAAATGAGCGCTGATGATATGGTGGTGGTTGAAGATCTAAAAAAACACTTCAGCGGAGTTGAAGCCCTTGACGGTGTCAGTCTGACCGTGAAGAAGGGGCAGGTGATCGTGATCATCGGACCCAGCGGCTCAGGCAAATCCACGTTGCTGCGCTGCGTGAATCAACTTGAAGAAAAGACCAGCGGCGAGATCTGGATCGACGGCGAATTGTTAACCCATAATTCGAAACAGATCGACAAGATCCGTTCTGAGATTGGCATGGTTTTTCAACATTTCAATTTGTATCCGCACCTCACCGTGCTTGAAAATATCACCCTGGCGCAAAGGATCGTCAAAAAAGTTTCAAAAGAAAAAGCGATCGAAAATGCCATGGCACAGCTCACCCGTGTAGGGATTCCAGAGAAGGCCAATAACTTTCCGGGACAGTTGTCTGGGGGGCAGCAGCAGCGTGTAGCCATTGCGCGCGCCCTGGCGATGAATCCAAAGCTGATGCTTTTTGATGAACCAACCAGTGCTCTTGATCCTGAAATGATCAAGGAAGTACTTGAAGTCATGCTTGACCTGGCGAAAGCCGGCATCACCATGATCGTGGTCACCCATGAGATGGGGTTTGCCAAAGCCGCCGCTGATGAAGTGGTCTTCATGGATAAAGGTCAGATCGTCGAAAAAGCATCTCCATCCGTTTTCTTCGCCAATCCGACCCAGGAACGGACACGTCTTTTCCTTTCTCAAATTTTGAACCATTAAAAACAAACTGGCAAAATGCATTTTTTGCATCACAGCCTACTTGGCGCTATAATCGACTCGGGAGATCATAAATATGTTCAAGAGTCGATTATCGCGTCTGGATAATTTAATGGCGTCAAACAAAATTGACGCCATTGTGCTTAACCCGGGTCCGTCGTTGGTCTATTTGACCGGTTTGCATTTCCACCTTATGGAAAGACCTACGATTTTTGTCTACGAGCGGGGTGAAACACCCATCTTGATCCTGCCTGAATTGGAAAGCGCTAAACTGGCAGGCATTTCGACACCCTTGAAAGTCCACACTTTTGGAGATGACCCCGCAACATGGCAGGGAGTGTTCGACCAGGCATTCTCA